>JBARRE010000082.1:0-5929 GCA_049644065.1 Sedimentisphaerales bacterium
CTCGGGCCGGTACCCAACCTCGAAGAGCACGTGGATCCAGAGTGGTGGCGGCAAATTTTCAACGCCACCTATTTGAAAACCGACGGCGACGTCGTCGATGATCCGCAACTGACCAGCAAAGAAGTGGATCTCTTTTGCGGAATTCTCAATATGGCTCCGGCAGACAAGATTCTGGACCTGTGCTGCGGACAAGGGCGGGTGTCCATTGAGCTGGCAAGGCGGGGGTTCAGCAATGTCGAAGGAGTCGACCGTTCACACTACCTGATTCAAAAGGGTAAAACCCAGGCAAAGAAGGAAGGTCTCAGCATAAAATTCAGAGAAGGCGACGCCAGAAAGCTTCGCTATGCGACCGACACCTTCGACGTGGTCATGATTCTCGGCAACAGTTTCGGCTATTTCGAGACGGTCGAGGACGATATGCGAGTTATTAAAGAGGTTTTCCGAGTGCTCAAGCCCTGGGGGAAAGTGCTCATCGATGTCA
The DNA here is from genome assembly GCA_049644065.1 of Sedimentisphaerales bacterium. Taxonomy (GTDB): domain Bacteria; phylum Planctomycetota; class Phycisphaerae; order Sedimentisphaerales; family Anaerobacaceae; genus JAFGPJ01. The sequence goes on from JBARRE010000082.1 coordinate 482, forward strand.
CCGACGGGGAATACCTCAGGAGAAAGTTCCAAGCCCGGTCATGGGAATGGATAGACAAGAAGTTCTTCGTGTGCAGGGAAAGGTCCTTGTCCCTGGACAAGCAGCGTCTGATTTCGCGGGAAGTCGTCACGCACGTGGAAAAGGGCGTCGTAGCCGACCAGTTTTACGCCGAGCGGCTGTACACAAAAAAGAGCATCTCCGAGCTGCTTGAAAAGGCCGGCTTTCACGATGTCACCGTTCACGGACAGATCTCCAGCGACTCGGCGCGTAATCAGGACCTCGGAATGATGGAGAAGCGAATCATTGTCACCTCCGTCGTCCGCAAAGGCTGGACACAGAGAAAACGGAAGAAAGAGTTCAAGAACGTCACCGTTCTGTTCGGCGATCCACGTAAGCCCGATCCCCTGAAACCGCTGCGTGTTTTCGACGATGACGATTTCTACACCATCGACCAGCTCAAGGATGCGCTGCACGAGCTGGACGGGTATCAGTATTCCTATCTTGACAATCACGACACGCTCTTCAATGACCTGGTCAAGGTCGGCACGAAAACGGATTTCGTCATGAACCTGTGCGACGAGGGCTATAGCAACGATCCCCGCAAGGAGCTGCACGTTCCGGCACTATTGGAAACACTCAATATTCCCTATACCGGCGGCGGCCCCCAGTGCCTTGCTTTCTGCTACGACAAGTCACTCGTACGCGGAATCGCAAAGGAAATGGACATTCCCGTGCCGGAAGCCTTCTTTATCAAAGCCGAAGACAGCACGTTCGAACTGCCGATAGGATTTCCGGTTATCGTTAAGCCCAACTTCGGCGATTCAAGCTTCGGCATTACCCAGCGAAGTGTAGCCTACTCCATCGAACAGCTCGTTAACGCTATCTCCGAAATCAGGGAAAAGTTCGGGTACGAAAAGCCGGTCCTGGTCGAGGAATTCCTTACCGGCACAGATTTCACCGTCGGCATCATCGGCAACCCGCCCGAATCGTACACGGTACTGCCCATAATTCAGGAAGACTATTCGGCGCTGCCGCCCGAGCTGCCAAGACTTTGCGGCTACGAAGCCAAGTGGATGCCCGATTCTCCCTACTGGCAAATCAAGTCGGTCCCGGCCGATCTGCCGGACGACGTCGAGAAGTTCGTCGTCGAGTGCTGCCTGAAGCTGTTCGAGAGACTCGAATGCAGAGACTACAGCCGGTTCGATTGGCGAATTGACGCCCAGGGCAATCCGAAGATCCTTGAGGTCAATCCCAATCCCGGCTGGTGCTGGGACGGGCATCTGGCAAAAATGTCAAAACTCGCCGGACTGTCCTACTCGCAGATGTTGGGAGAAATCCTGCGAGCCGCCGAGGAACGGCTGAGTGCTCAGACGCCAACCGACAAAGAGTCAATTAGCGAGAATCCCGGCAGAGCGATACAAAGTATCCCGGAGAAAAATAAGAAGGCTGAATCGGCACAAAATTCCGTCTCCGGCAGCCGGTAGTTCGGTGCCTTCGACTGCGACATAATCGTTATAAAGCCAATACCATAATCTCTTTGGCGAAAAAGAGATTGGGGATATTTTGCGCTCTGCCGGATTACCTGTCCGCTTTATTTCTTGATATCTCGTCTGTTTACTTTTATATCTATAGTAAACTCAAATGATGTTTCTATGTAGATGCTCTATCTGTAAATAACAGGGAGGTCAAAATGAAGGATCTGAATCGACGCGATTTTCTAAGACTTACTGCAGGAGGTTCCGTTGCAGCAGGATTATCTTTGACCGGCTGTGAAAGTGGGATTATTGGGCGTTCCACACCTAAGAAGCCGCCTAATATTATTTTCCTGCTGACCGACGATCAGCGAGCCGACACGATGGGCTGTACGGGCAATCCGATTATTCAAACGCCGAATATGGATGCGATGGCAAAGGGCGGCGTGCGGTTCAAGAACGCCTTTGTCACGACCTCGATCTGCGCTTCGAGCCGGGCAAGCATTTTCTCCGGCCAGTGGACAAACCGGCATGGTATCAGTGGCTTTGGGACACATTTTTCGCCGGATGCACTGGCGCAGACGTATCCCATGCTGCTACGTGGAGCCGGGTATCGAACCGGCTTCATCGGCAAGTACGGAGTCGGGCCGAAAAGAGACCTACCGATCGACAAATACGACTACTGGAAGGGCTTTCCCGGCCAGGGCCGATACGAAAACAAGGACAAGGACGGCAACTATAAACACCTGACGCAGATCATGGGCGAGCAGGCCATTGAATTCCTGCAAGGCTGCTCGAACGACAAACCCTTCTGCCTGTCGATAAGTTTCAAGGCGCCTCACGTTCAGGACAGCGATCCGCGCCAGTTTATTTATGACCGCGCTTATAAAGATTTATATAAGGATGCGATTATTCCGGTTCCTGAAAAAGCTGATCCTCATTATTTCGAAGCCCTGCCGGAATTCCTCCGCACCTCCGAGGCCCGCAGGCGGTGGGACATCCGTTTTTCCACGCCGGAAAAGTTTCAGGAATCCGTCAAGAGCTATTACCGCCTGATCTTCGGCGTCGATGTCGTCATCGGCAAAATCCGAGAGCAGTTGAAGCAGCTCGATTTTGACGACAACACGGTTTTGATACTGATCGGCGACAACGGCTTCTATCTCGGCGAGTACGGCCTGGCAGGCAAATGGTTCCCGCACGAAGAATCAATCCGGGTACCGTTGGTGGTATTCGATCCCAGGGCGGGCAATAAGCTGCGTAACCGAACCTTAGATCAGGTGGCGCTGAACGTCGATATTGCTCCTACGATTCTGGAGATGGCCGGCGTTAAACCACCCGAACAGATGCAGGGCAGCAGCCTCGTGCCGCTGCTCAAAGGTAAAAAGCCAAAATGGCGAACTGAGTTCTTCTACGAGCATCCGTTCGAGCACAAAACAATCGCCAAAACCGTGGCCCTCCGCACTCAGGACTACAAATACGCCCGTTACGTCGATTATGATTACGAAGAGTTGTACGATCTGAAGCTCGATCCGACCGAAACCATTAACCTGGCTAAAGACGAAAAATACAAAAAAACCTTAGAGTCCCTGCGAAAACGCTGCAACGACCTTGCCAGAAAAGCAGAAGGCGCATAAAATAAACCAGAAGAAAAACAGGATGGACTTTTCTGATCCAGCTTGGCCTTCACCAGGAAGAGTAGCCCACCGGTTCTTTCTACGTAGCGCGATTATCAGGATAGATAGAAATGACTTTCACACGACACTTGCGAAAAAGTCTAACTCATAGATTCCTGAAGTGGGGGCAGGAACTGGCTCAAAAGTCGGACCACGCCGGAGTAGAGCGTTTGCGTAAAATCCTGATTGGACTAACCAAAACCACTATCCCTTTGCGTAAACGTCTGAAACGCAACATGAAACTTGCAGGGGTATATCAGCCACACTTAATCAATGCTCATTTTGAAAGAGCCGTAGATCAAATGATTATGCTGGCTCACGTCTTTCGAACGGGCTTCCCTGAGAGCGGCTGTCCCGAAAGATTTGTCTTCGATGACTCATTTAAATTGCTGGAACAGGCATACGCGAGAGGCAAAGGTCTCGTCTGTATTGCCCCGCATATATGCGGATATCCGGTTTATCCCCCCATCGTGACTCCACGGATTCCCTGTGTAATTTATTTAAGACAAAATAACGACCCTCATAAAATGCAAATCACTCAAGCCCTTGGAGATGCTGGTAACGGCGAGCTAATCTATCCACCCGAGGGAGCGACCAGGGCCCAAAGGCTTCAAATCGCACTCGATGTTCTTAAAAAAGGTAGAATGCTCTTCGTATGTGCCGACACTCCGCGAAAACCGCATCAAGGTGTTCCCGTCACCATATTCAATCGGACAGCTTACTTCCCGACAGGTGTATTTATCATGTCGCTGCGAACGGGTGCGCCCGTCGTACCGGTAACCTGGCACTGGCAAGCAGGCCAATATCACATTCACTACGATGAGCCGATTGAATTATCACGGGGTGGTGACCTCAAAACAAAAGCCATGGCCGCGACACAAAAATGGGCCGAGAGTGTCGATTCCTATTTGCATCAACACCCGGAAATGTGGTGGAACTGGCTGGACAAACGATGGACACGAATAATTAGAAGCTGAAAAAGCCAAAAGCAGCTAATGATAAAAACCTAAAACCACATTCCTTAGATAAATTGGCGAAGAATAAATAAATTCTGTTGGAAATTCGAAAATGAACAAGAAAATAGAACAAGCACCATTCGAAGCGAATCATCAATTCCTAAAAGAACATAAAGTGAAATTTTCTAATGGGGTGAATCGCCGCGAATTTTTATATTTAGCAGCCGGCGGTGCTTTGGCGGCGATGCCTTTCTCTGGCTGTGAGAGTGGATTGGCCGGGAGTAAGAAGACGGCGAAACAGCCGAACATTATTTTTATTATGGCTGACGATCTGGGCTATGGTGACTTAGGCTCTTACGGGCAGAAGGAAATAAAAACGCCGAATATAGATGAGCTTGCCGTCGAGGGCATTCGCTTTACGGATTGTTACGCCGGTTCGACCGTCTGCGCGCCATCGCGAAGTGTCCTGATGACCGGTCAGCACACGGGCCATACGCGCGTCCGGAACAATATGGGCAAAACAGGCGGTACACTTGTTGTGGATAACGGTTCACCCCAGCGGCGTGTCCCGCTTGAAGCTGAAGACTTCACGGTCGCCGAAGTGCTCAAACAGGCTGGTTATGTCACCGGAATTACCGGCAAGTGGGGTCTGGCCGAGCCGAACACAGATGGCGTACCGACCCGGCAGGGCTTCGATGAATGGCTCGGATACCTCAATCAGAGACGCGCGCACACGTACTATCCGCCATATCTTTGGCGTAACGAAGAAAAAATGATGCTAAAAGCAAACGCCGGCGGCCGGCGAGGGCAATACTCCCACGATATGTTCACCGAGTTCGCCCTGGATTTCGTCCGCCGGCATAAAGCGGGGCCCTTCTTTCTCTATCTGCCCTACACCATTCCGCACGCCAAGTACGAGATACCGAGCACCGAACCCTACACTGATAAATCCTGGCCCGACGACGCCAAGGTCCACGCGGCGATGATTACACGAATGGATGCCGACATTGGACGGATGATGTCACTGCTCAAGAAACTGGCCATTGACGAAAAGACTCTGGTCTTCTTCTGTTCTGACAATGGCGCAGCCAAACGCTGGGACGGGATTTTCGACAGCTCCGGCCCGCTGCGGGGACACAAGACCGATCTGTATGAAGGCGGCATCAGAACGCCGATGATCGCCCGCTGGCCGGGGAAGGTTCCGGCGGGAAAAACGAGCGACGCGCCTTGGTACTTCGCCGATGTAATGCCCACCTTTGCGGATATAGCCGGCGCGACTCGGCCTTCAAATATTGACGGCATCAGCATTCTGCCGACACTTCTGGGCCGGAGGCAGAGAACAGACGA
>JBARRE010000083.1:0-12050 GCA_049644065.1 Sedimentisphaerales bacterium
CCGCTGCTGGAGATTGTGACCGAGCCGGATATGAACAGCGGCACAGAAGTTCGGGCGCTTGCCGTCGAGTTGCAGCGAATGGTAAGATTCCTCGGCGTCTCCGAAGCCGATATGCAGAAGGGTCACATGCGATTCGAGCCCAACATCAATCTGGCGATTACCAAAGACGGCAGGGAATATAGAACGTCTATAGTCGAGATCAAGAACCTTAACAGCTTCCGGGCACTGGAAAGAAGCGTGAGCTACGAAGAGCAAAGACAGCTCGACGAGTTCATCGAGACAGGCAAGGTTATGAAGATGGGCAGCAAGACCACGCGTGGTTGGGATGATGATCGCGAGGTTACCGTTCTGCAACGGGAGAAGGAGGAGGCCCATGATTACAGATATTTTCCCGAGCCCGACCTTGTGCCGGTGGAGTTGACGGAAGAATGGCTGGATGATATCCGGTCGCGTTTATGCGAGCTGCCGCTAAAAAGACAGGTGCGATATGTCCATGAGTTCCAGCTCAGTGACTATGATGCAGGAGTTCTGACGGCTGATCGCTCGACTTCGGATTTTTTCGAGCAGGCGGTCCAGGCCGGCGCCGAGCCAAAGCGGGTTTGCAACCTGCTTACTCAGACCGGCCTGAAAATAGCTAAGGAAAAGAGCTGTGGCATCAACGACCTTGGCATCAAGCCGGAGAGTCTCGCAAGACTGGCGGAAATGATTGAGGCCGGTCAAATCAGCGCCAGTTCTTCGGTTCCTGTATTTGAGGCAATGGTCCAGACCGGCAAAGAGCCGGATGTTTTAGCGGAAGATCTTAACCTGATACAGAAAAGCGATGCAGGAGAATTAGAGGCAACCGTCGATAAGGTGCTTGCGGACAATCCAAATGCGGTTGAGGACGTTACGGCAGGGGGCAAGAAGAGCAAGAAGGCCAGAGGTTTCCTGCTCGGTCAGGTAATGCAGGAAACAAAAGGCCAGGCAAATCCGAAGGTCGCTTCCGAAATCCTCGCCAAGAAGCTCGGTTGAGACCTTGTTATCGATGAGTGGAGATAAAAGATGAAGATCGAGAAAAGCAGCAATATCAGCAAGACTCCGGTAGACATCGAGGGAGCGAAAGATGTGGGAATAAGATGGCTTATTTCCAAAGAAGATGGGGCAGAGAATTTTGCGATGCGTATGTTCGAGCTAAAGCCCGGCGGTCATACACCTTTGCACACGCATTCACAGGAGCACGAAGTATTCGTCCTGGAAGGAGAAGGAACTTTTGTCTTCGAGGGGCAGAATCATCCGTTTGGCGCCGAATACGTGGTGTTTGTGCCTCCGAATAAAGAACACCGATTTATGAACACGGGCGAATCAGTTCTGAGAATGCTCTGTATTATTCCGACCGGGTCGGCATAAAGTTGGCAAAATTCCGGTCGGTATCTACTATTTCCCGGAATCTTCTGCCGGAGTGCATCTGTTTTATTGCACCGGGTTTATCAGACAAAACGCATATTTTGTCATGTGAGTATTAACGCCTTAGTTGAGCAGGATGTTTATGATTGATTCACAATCATTGCAACATCCGTGATGGATGGGAATGGGTCAGTTGGAGATTTAGTCATGCCGAGTTCCGAAGGCAAAAAAAGACCGATTGCGCAGGAAAAAACAATGCAAAAGCGCAAGCGAAAGCCGGGATACACAAGGGTGGATGCTGCCGGAGTAGAATCGATGAAAGGTAGTGAAGGCACACAAGAGGAAAAGTACAGGATGCTTATCCAGAATATCCCGTGCGCCGTTTACTCCGCCTATCCGGGAAAGGCCGGCCCGACGACTTTCATGTCGAACAAATGGAAAGACTGGACAGGATATTCCCCCGAGGAGCTTTACCATGACCCGGAGGCCTGGCCGAGATGTATTCATCCTGATGACAGAGAGCACACTGTTAATACCTATATTGAAGCGTGTCGTGACAGGATAGCATACAATCTTGAGTACAGGATTGTTCACAAAGACACGGGGCAATTGCGTTATGTAAGAGACCAGGGTCATCTAAGTAATGATGAGAAAAGTGCCGTTGTCAGGGTTGATGGGATAATCACGGATATCACGGAGCTTAAAAAGGCAAACAATGAATTAGATAAATACAGGGATCGTCTTAAGGAACTGGTGGGGAAACGTACGGCTGAACTGACAAGTGCCTATGATACTCTCAAAGAGGAAAATAAGGAGCGGAAAAGAGCCGAGCAGGCGTTTCGCGAGATCGAAAGAGAAAAATCGACCGTTCTTGAGAACTTATCCGACCTGATCGTATACAGAGACAGGGATATGGTGACGTGCTGGGCGAGCAAGTCAATGGCGAATTGGCATGGCATGTCGCAAGAGCAAATTATTGGACGTGTTTGCTATAAGGCACGATATGGGCGGGAAGAGCCTTGCGAGGAGTGTCATGTAGTCGAGGCCATGAAATCGGGTCAACGTCAAGAGCTGGAGATGCAACTCCCGGATGAAAGATGCTGGCATGTAATCGTGAATCCAGTTTTCAGTGATTCGGGTCAGGTAATAGGGGCGATAGAGATTTCTCAGGATATCACCGAGCGAAAGCAGTCCGAGGAAGCGTTGCGCGAAACCTCCGGATTGCTCGAAACGATCCTTGATCATACTCACATGCTGGTGGCGTACCTTGACCGGCAATTCAATTTCGTCCAGGTCAATCGTGCCTACGCCGAGGCCGATGAACGCCGGCCGTCTTTTTTCCCCGGCAAAAACCACTTCGACCTGTATCCACACGCGGAAAACGAGCGGATTTTCCGCAGGGTCGTTGAAACCGGCGAATCTTACTTCGCTTATGTCAAACCGTTCGAGTACGCCGAAAATCCGGAGCGGGGGATTAGTTACTGGGATTGGAGCCTGGTACCGATAAAGCAAAAGCAGGGGATTGTTACAGGTCTGGTACTGACACTCGCCGATGTGACGGCACGCAAAAGAGCGGAGGAAGCACTGCAAGCCAGTGAAGGAAAACTCAGTGCCATGTTGCAGTCTATTGCTGATCCGATGAGTATGATGGATGTAGACTTAAACATCATCTGGGCCAATGAAAAGGCTATGAATATTTTTGGCGACGATATTGTCGGCAGGAAATGTTACGAAGCGTACCACGGTAGGGAGAAGCCTTGTGAGCCATATCCCTGCCTTAGTCTCAGGGCGATTCATGATGGCAACGTTCATGAGCATGATACCCAGGTTGTGGCTAAGGACGGCAAAACCAAACACTTTCATTGTAGTGCCAACGTGGCGTTAAGAGATGAACAGGGAAAACCCACGGCCGTGCTGGAAATATCCAAAGACATCACTGACCAAAAGTTTGCTGAGCAGGCGCTGCGGGAAAGCGAGAACAGCTATAGGGCGGTAGTCGAAAACGCCGCCGAAGGCATCGTCGTGGTGCAGGACCAAATGCTCCAATTCGTTAATCCCGCGTTAGTGTCTATGATGGGCTATTCAGAAAAGGAGTTATTAACTCGACCCTTCATAGAATTTGTCCACCCCGACCATAAAGAGTGGGCGATTGGGATCCACATCAAACGCCTTAAAGGTGAGAAAGTTCCACCAGTTTATGAGTTAAAGATTCTTGATAAAAAAGGTAATACTATCTGGGTGGAGAACAATGGGGTATTGATCGAATGGCGCGATAAGTCTGCTACATTGAATTTCTTGAGAGATGTCACCGAACGCAAGAAGGCCGAGCAGGCTCAGAAAGAATCGGAAATCAAGTTTAGGAGTATAACGGAGGAGTCGTTAGTCGGCGTTTATGTTATCCAGGATGGAGTATTTATATACATCAATCCCAAACTTGCAGAGATATTCGGTTACTCGGTGGATGAGTTAATAAACAAGAAGGGGCCGGAAGAGCTCATTCATCCAGACGACTGGCCTACTTCTAAAGAGAACCTGCGGAAAAGGATAGCTGGAGAGCTTAAATCTATTCAATACACTTTTAGAGGGATCACCAAGAATAAAGAGGTAATTCATTTAGAGGTTTACGGCTCAGCTACTAAATATCAGGGTCATCCTGCAGTCATTGGAACGTTGCTGGACATCACCGAGCGTGTGCTGGCCGAGCAGGCTCTGCAGGGATCTAAAGAGCATTTCAGAGCTATTTATGAGAATGCTTTAGTCGGTTTGTATCGAACTACTCCCGACGGACGAATCCTTATGGCAAATCCGGCGCTTGTGCAGATGCTGGGCTATTCATCTTTTGAGGAGCTTGCACAACTGAACCTGGAAGGGGAAGGATTCCCTCGGGACTACCAACGTTCTGTCTTCAAGCAACGTGTTGAAGCCGAGGATCGGATTGTTGGACTGGAGTCTCGGTGGATGAGGCGCGATGGAACTACGCTGTTTGTCCGTGAAAGTGCAAGGACTGTTCGCGATAAGAACGGCGAGATACTTTATTATGAAGGCACGGTTGCAGACATCACCGAGCGCAAGCGGGCAGAGGAAGCGCTGAAAGAATCCGAAGAGAAATTCAGAAGTCTTGCCGAGCAGTCTCCGAACATGATTTTTATCAACAGGAAAGGGAGAATAGTTTATGCCAATAAAAGGTGCGAGGAGGTCATGGGATATAAAAGAGAGGAACTTTGTTCTCCTGATTTTGACTTTCGTACTCTGGTCACATCGGAATCGTTAGGCTTGATAAATGATAGTTTTGCCAGGCATTTAAGAGGTGAAGATGTCAGGCCGTACGACTATTCGATCATAAATAAGGATGGCAAGAGAATTGAAGCGATCAATGCAAGCAAATTGATACAATATGAAGGAGAGGCGGCCATTCTCGGGATTGTAACTGACATTACCGAGCGTAAAAGGGCCGAACAGGCCCTTCGCGAATCGGAGGAACGGCTGAAGATATTGTTCGAATCGGCACCGGATGCTATTTACCTGATCGACTCGGAAGGCAGATTCGTAGACGGTAATAGAGCGGCGATGGAACTGATTGGGTTCGCTAAAGACGAAGTAATCGGGAAGAGCCTGGCTGAAATGGACTTGTTGTCTGCCGGGCAATTGTCGAAGGCGAAAGATAATCTGAAAAAGGTGGTTACCGGTAAACTTTCAGGTCCGAATGAATATACTTTGAAAAGGAAAGATGGCACTCATATTTCCGTCGAAGTGCGAACTTTCCCAGTGAAAATAGGAGGTGAAATGTTAACCCTGGGAATAGCGCGTGATATCACGGAGCACAAGCAGACAGAGAAAAAACTTCTTGAACATCAGGCAAAACTGAAGTCTTTGGCATCTCAGTTGTCGCTTACGGAGGAGCGTGAGAGACACCGTCTTGCTACGGATTTGCACGACCAGATCAGCCAGTCTCTAGTGATCTCCAAGATCAAGCTGGACCAGCTTCGCAAATCCTCGACTTCGGATGAATTGAACAAGCCCCTGGAGGATATCTGTAATTGCCTTGGGCAAATCATTGACGACACGAGAACATTGACATTTGATTTGAGCTATCCTATACTCTATGAGTTGGGCTTTGAGGCGGCTGTGGCCGAATGGCTTACCGATCAAATTCAGGAAAAACACGGAATCAGAGCTGATTTTGTGGATGATGGGCACCAGAAACCGCTGGATGATGACATTCGCGTACTCTTGTTCCGTAACGTGCGAGAACTTCTTATCAATGTCGTCAAGCACGCACAGGCAAACAAGGTAAGAGTTTCGATTCGTAAGGTTAAGGATAATATACGCGTCAGCGTTGAGGATGACGGCGTCGGATTTGATCCGGTTGAGGTGACGTCAATGGCGGCAAAAAGGGCTGAATTTGGGCTTTTTAGTATTCGGGAGCGTCTGGAGCAGTTGGAAGGACTGATTGAGATTGATTCCAAGACTGGCCATGGCAGCAAGATCACAATGACGGCGCCGTTAAAATATGACAACTCAACCGATAGGGCACAAAAATGAGTATTAAAGTTTTATTAGTTGATGACCATGCTATTATACGCGAGGGGCTGCGTTCATTACTCGAGAAGCAGTCTGAGTTGGAAGTAATAGCCGACACCGACGACGGCCGGAAAGCCATCGAGCTTGTGCGGGAGCTATTGCCGAATATCGTCATTATGGATATCACTATGCCGGGGCTCAATGGAATCGAGGCGACACGCCAGATTACCGCCGAATTCCCGGACGTCAAGGTGATTGCCTTATCGATATACTCCAAAAGGAGGTTTGTGGCTGACATGCTCAGTGCCGGAGCTACAGGCTATATATTGAAGGAATGCTTGTTCGACGAGCTTGTTCAGGCAATCAAAGCAGTGGCCACCGGGGGGCGATACCTTAGTCCTAAAATAACAGACGTGGTAGTCAGCGACTACGTAAAGCGTCTGTCAGCGACCGCTCATTCGCCGTTTGAAGCTCTTAAAACCAGGGAACGCGAGGTGCTGCAGCTTGTGGCCGAAGGAAAGTCCACGAAACAAATCGCTTTGGAGCTTCATGTAAGTTCTAAGACCATTGAGGCAAATCGCCGTCAAATTATGGAAAAGCTCAACATTCACAGTGTCGCAGAGCTTACTAAATACGCTGTTCGTGAAGGATTGACCACTCTTGAGATGTGAGCGTTCCGAGTTGGGCGCCGTATAAGCCTATGGCCCCGGCTTCCACTACGGGCAGACACGATATCTGTGCCAAATTAAAAAAGAGGTTTTTCGCAGTTCATATTTAGGAATATCCTATTTGCCTTTATATATTATTTGTCGATAAAATCCAACGAGTTAGGGTTTTATCTTATGATAAACCCGAGTATGAAGTAGTGCCGATGGATGGCTACTTAATACACTGCTTTTGGATTGTCGGCAGTTCGATATATTCGGCAGTCCGATTCGCCGAGGATTATAAGGACAGATAGTGAACATAAGCCGATAGCGATGCTAACCGCTGCTTTTAGATTGGTATGCATCTTTAGAGAGTTGAATCGTTGCTATTCGGTGGGGGGGGTGCTGTCCTTATTACCTTGCAGTTTCTCTTTCTATTATCCTTGTATTCCTCCTTACAATCAACTTTCTATTTTCCCTCCTGCCCTTACAATAAGCAAACAAAACAAAAAAATCAGCATTAATATCATTGATGGCAATATGGGAATGAGCTATCCTAATTACTGCCAATTTCTTGTGCAGATAATTTGAACTATAGTTCAGTGCAAACAGAAAGGCAGAAAACCTATGAAAGATAAATTTCCCCATGATCCGGCATCAATTAAGCATGTGTGCAAACTGAATTGGTCTGGAACGCGCAGGACCTTCATCCGCAATACTTCGCTAATGGCCGCTGGTGCGGTTGCCGGTGCGTTGGCGCCTGGGGGGCATGCCGCCGGTGAGGCAGCGGAATCGGTAATCAGGAAAACGCCCAGCTACAATCCGGATATGGAGTATCGCCGGCTGGGTAAGACCGGGCTTTGGGTCTCCGCGGTATGCTTGGGTGGGCACTGGAAGCGCATTAACGTGATGAAGCAGGACTTCGAGAAGAATCGCCGGGATGTCGTAGACCGATGTATTGATGTCGGCATTAACTACATCGATGCGTGCTGTCGATCCGAAGTGCTCGCTTACAGCAAGGCATTAGCGGGGCGTCGTAACAAAATGTACATGGCCCTGTCATACTGCGGCCAGGAGGTACGTGACGAGAAATATCGCACCACTAAAAAGCTGATGGAAAGTCTGGATTCCCTGCTGTCTGAATCCAAACAGGAGTACACCGATCTGTGGCGCATCACCTGTTTCGAGCCCGGCGGCAAACATACCTTCAACACCTCATGCGAGCTTGTCGCTGCCCTGGAAAAGGCCAAGAAGCAGGGCAAGGCACGCTTCATCGGCATATCTTCGCATGACCGACAGTGGCACAAGATGATGATAGAATACTTCCCGCAGATCGAGGTCATCCTTTTACCGTACACGGCCAGAAGCAAAGTCGCGCCGAAAGACAGCCTGTTCGATACTGTCAAGAAACATGATATAGGTGTTTTAGGTATCAAGCCTTTCGCAAGCAACTCCCTTTTCAAGGGCAGCAGCGCGCCGGATGATCCTAACGCCGTAGAAGACAACCGCCGGGCGCGATTGGCGATCCGGTACATTCTGTGCAATTCTGCCATCACGGCACCGATTCCGGGACTCATCAGTCCGGCCCAGGTGGATAACATGGCCAAAGCCGTAAAGGAACGCCGCCAGCTTGACGTAGCTGAGGCAGCAGAGCTTGAGCAGGCCGTTAATGAAATGTGGGCTGGCCTGCCGGCGAACTACCAATGGCTGAAGAACTGGGAGTACGTGTAGTGGCTTATAAAACTGGCGGCCGATAATCGTTTTGCGCGATACACCCCTGATTCAATGTAAAACACCAGGCCCCAAGGAGGTTTTTCGTGAGATATTTGACATATTGTTTTTTGACGTTGGTGCTGGCCGTCGCTTCGGTTGCTCTGGTAGGCTGTAAAGAACAAGTCGGGCAGGAGCCTCCACTATTATTGGAGGAAAAAGTCGATCAGGAACCGCTGCTGCTTTTAGAGGACGGCAATGGCGACGAAAATCCGGGCCTGGATACCGGCCCGTTAGCCGATAACAGCCGGTGCTATGTATGCCATATAAACTTTGAGGTTGATGAGCTCACGTCCATGCACGCGAAGGCTGATATCGGCTGCGAGCATTGCCACGGCGCGTCGGATGCCCATTGCTCAGATGAAGACAATATAACGCCGCCGGATATTATGTATCCTGCCGAAAAGATAAATTCGTTCTGCAAGAGTTGCCATCCAGATGGCAAACTCGGTGAGGGCAAGAAATATTGTACCGACTGCCACGGCGAGCATCGCCTGAGTCATCGCACTCGAAAATGGGACAAGACCACGGGCAAGCTGATAGAGGACGACAACGTGCGTATGCTCACAGATGAGATGCTCGAACAGGAATAGATTTGTTTGTGAATGATTAGTGTTAGTTTTTTCAAGGCTGATCCAGGATGAATGTAACAATGAGTAATTATCTATCCCGAAGGAAGTTCATGAGTGTTGTGAGTGCTGTGGGGCTTACTGCGGCTCTGGTACCTGCAGTGGCTAAGCAAGCCAAACGTAAAAGACCTCACATCGTGTTCGTAACCGGCGACGATGAGTACCGTTCCGAGATTACGATGCCGTTCATGGCAGAACTTCTTGGGCGCAAACGCGAGTTTGAGTGTACTGTGCTTTACGCTGTTGATCCGGCGACCGGCAAGCCCAATCCGAAGTATCAGAAGAACATCGAAGGGTTGGAGGCTCTCAAGACGGCTGACCTGGCGGTGTTCTTCATGCGGTTTCGTGCTCTGCCGGATGAGCAAATGAAGCTGATCCTCGACTACGTAAATTCGGGCAAGCCTATCGTCGGGCTGCGGACCAGCACGCATGCTTTCCGTTATCCCGCCGGGCATAAAAATGAGAAATACAACGACCAGTTCGCTATCGAGGTGTTCGGGCAGAAATGGATTACCCACCACGGCCACAAATCCACTACCGAGGTCTCGATCATCCCTGAGATGCGCCAGCATCCGATTTTGCGCGGGATATATGGATCCTTCCCTTGCAGTTCGTGGCTGTATCATGTTGAACCGTTAGTCGGCATACCACTGTTGATGGGCAAGGCCATTAACTCGAATAAAACCAGCAATCAGGACAAGTACCCGTTAATCCAGCCAGTGGCGTGGACCAAGACCTATAATGGCGCCCGGGTATTCTTCACTACCTTGGGTCATCCGAAAGATTTTGAGGAGTATACAGTGCGGCGTCTTCTTATGAATGGCATATACTGGGCATCGGGTATGGAAGTCCCACAAGGCGGCGCCCTTGCCGAACCGAAGGGCAAGCTAGCAGGCTGGGAGGCCCCGAACACTCATTGAGGTGGAATAATATGAACCGACGAGATTTTTTGAAAAGTTGTGCGGTTTTAGCGAAAGGATTTGCCCTGTCGAGCGGTGCTTTTGCAGCGGCAGGCTGTGCGTTGTCCAGCGAGTCTGCACAGGCCCGTCATAGCCAAAGACGCCCGAATATCGTTTTCATATTTATCGATGACATGGGCTGGCGAGATGTCGGCTTTATGGGCAGCCAATATTACGAGACGCCGAATATTGACAAACTTGCCGGGAAGGGAATGGTTTTTACAAATGCCTACTCGAACGCGCCAAACTGCGCTCCGGCCAGGGCCTGCCTGCTCTCAGGCCAGTACGGCCCCAGACATGGTGTTTACACCGTTGGCACCTCCAGTCGAGGCCAATCGAAGTTAAGGAAGCTAATTCCGATAGAGAATACCACCGTACTCGATTCAAAAATCGTAACCATTGCCGAAGCGATCAAGCCGTCAGGGTATATCAGTGCCAGCATTGGCAAATGGCATCTCGGCGACGATCCGCAGTTCGGTCCGGTCGGCCAGGGCTTTGACGTCAATGTCGGCGGCTACAGCGCGGGCCACCCGCAGAAAGGCTATTTCGTCCCCTATAATAATCCCGAGCTTCTGGATGGTCCACAGGGTGAATACCTCACCGACAGGCTTACAGATGAGGCCCTGAATTTCATTGAGACCAACAAAGACCAACCGTTCTTTCTCTACCTGCCGCATTATGCCGTCCACACACCCATTCAGGCCAAAGAAGAGCTGATTGAAAAGTACAAGGAAAAACCGGGCTCTAACGGGCAAAACAATCCGAAATACGCCGCCATGATCGAGAGCACCGACGAGGGCGTGGGACGTATTCTGGACAAGCTCGATGAGCTGGGGCTTGTTGAGAATACGATTGTTTTCTTCTTTTCCGACAATGGCGGTGTCAAGGGCATTACATCCAGTGAGCCGCTCCGCGGCGGTAAGGGAATGCTGTACGAGGGTGGGATTCGTGAACCGATGGTCGTTTGCTGGCCCGGTGTTGTTGAGCCCGGCACGACCTCCGACACGCCGGTAATAGGTATTGATTTATTTCCAACTATTCTCGAAATGGCCGGCGCCCCGACGCCCGACGGCAAGCTCCTGGACGGCGAAAGTATAGTGCCGCTTCTGAAGGAGCAAAGTGATTTGGATCGCAAAGCAATTTTCTGGCATTTCCCTGCTTATCTTCAGGGTAAAGCCGAAGGGGCAAGAGACCCGCATTTCAGGACGCGCCCCGCTGGAGCTGTGCGAGCGGGTGACTGGAAACTCGTCGAGTATTTTGAGGATGGCGCCCTGGAGCTTTACAATCTCACAGATGATATCGCCGAGCAGAACAACCTCGTAGATACCATACCGGAAAAAGCCGCCGAGCTACATCAATTGATGCTCGCCTGGCGCAAAGCGGTTAATGCACCGGTCCCCACGGAACTCAACCCTGGCTATAATCCATAGCTCAGCCCGGATAGCAAGCAGGTCGATTACCGGTTCGAGTTTCGTTCGTTAGGTTCGGTCATTCAACTCCATCTTCTTGTATTCGAGCCACAGTTTGCCGATGAGCGAGGCTGTTCTAAAGGGGTAGAAAATTAGAAAAAATATCGTGGCCCACAGAATACTCACCACTGTCTGAGCTGCCTTGAGTGAATCAGCCAGAAAGAAAGAACGATACAAAAACCAGGTGCTAAGTACAAACACAACAATTGCCCAAATGGTAAGGAATAAGTTTTGATTTTTATTTCGACGTCTCTCATCGTTGCCTAATCTTTTTTCTATTAATCCCTCCATCTCCATACATATTCCTCGCAGAAAGTACACGAGAGACCATAGCAAAATATGCAATGAGACTGTTCCCCAGCAAATCGAGTGAACCACATTATCAGTGTACTCTCGCAGCATAAATGCTCCGAAAGCGACTAAGAAAATCGCCGTATAGATTGTTATAATAACTGCTTTCGTCAGGCACATCCGTCGTTCAATTTTCTTGAGGAGAACTTCTTTGTGTCGCTGCTGCATATCCGTAGAGGGCGGATCCTGTGCAAGCAGGTTGTCAGCGAATTCTTTTGTACTGTTTGGTTCAGACATAATTCGCTCCTTTTAATGCTTTTTGGAGTTCGTTTTTCGCATAGTATAGGCGCGATTTTGCCGTGCCTTCTGATATTCCAATTA
>JBARRE010000084.1:0-15209 GCA_049644065.1 Sedimentisphaerales bacterium
CCAGCGCCTCATGCAGCGATAAATACTTCTCAACGACCGCCCGGATTTGTACTCGGAACTCATCGGAAACTTCAATAATTTCGTGCTCTGGGGCGCTTTCGGCGCTCATCATGCTGGGCTTGGCCTGTATTTGAAGTGCCGAATCAATTTTAAAGTTTCCTTTGGTTACGACAAGCTCGCCCTCGGCCAAACCTTCTTTGACCAGGTAATGCTCCCCGGCCCTGGGGCCGAGAGTAACTTGCCTTCCTTCGAAGGTCGGCTTTTCTTTATCCGGCAGCCGGACATAAACCACGGCGCGGATTCCAGTAATCAAAGGCGCCGACGCCGGAATCACAAGCGGCGCTTCATTAGGCGTATCGACTACATAACCGAGCGATTCGGTAGTCACCAGGTCCATGCCGCAGATATCGCAGCTTGCCGCTTCGGCCTTAACCACCGCCGGGTGCATCGGGCAAATCCACTTGCCCGCCATGTCCGGATCCATAATGCGCCCGCCCACGGCAACCCCGGAGCGAACGGTCGCTCTAACAAACATCCCGGGCTTTAGCCTGCCGGTGGCGTTATCCACATTCATCCGCAGCTTGACGGTTCTTGTCTTGTCGTTGAGCACCGGGTCGATAAAACTGATTTTGCCTTTGAAAACTTCTCCCGGATAAGCCTCGGCGGCAAACTCTACATCCTGGCCGTACCGAATCCAGGACAAATCCGATTCGTAAGCATCCAGTTTCACCCACAGGTGCGAAAGATCCGCCACCTGATATATTGGTGTCCCCGTGTTAACGTAGAGCCCTTCGGCGGCGTTTTTATGAATGACCACGCCGCCCATAGGCGAGTAAATCGTGATGTGAGTGACGGGTTTGCCGGAGCTTTCGATTTTGTCGAGCTGCTCATCGCTAAGGCCAAGCAGCCGCAGTTTTTCCCTGGACGCATCCAGCGTTGCCAGCGTGGTTCGTGTCATTAGCTCCGATGTCGCGGTCCTGACATTGCCGGCCGCTTTGAGCGCCTGGAGCAGCTCAGCCTGGGCACTCATCAGCTCGGGACTATAAAGATCGACCATATGGTCGCCCTTGCTGACCGTAATGCCCGTAAAGTCAACATAAAGGCGGTCGATTCTGCCCGGCACCCAGGCCGTGATATTTTTTACGCGGGTCTCATCGTAATCGACCTTGCCCACCATTCGGATTTGGGCCTCGACAAATTTCCGCTCGACCGGCGTGGTCTCGATCTCCATCAGCTTGATGGCTGCTTGAGAGAAGGAAATCTGCCGCTCGCCGATGTCACCACTCTCGGAAGTGACAGGAATTAGATCCATAAAACATATCGGGCATTTCCCTTGTTTGGGCTGGTGAATCTGGGGATGCATCGAGCAGGTCCACCATTGTGGCGCTTCGCTTTGGCTCGCATCAGAAACGTGGTCATGCTCGGCGTCCGGCGGAGCTGAAATTCTAAAACCCCTGACCGCGTAGCCAACAACGAAGGCCACTATAATAATCAATATTACTTTCAGTCCGGCCCGACCGAAACTTGCTTTTGGAGTTGAGTTCTTCATGTTAACCACCTTCAAATGCTTCCATTTCATACAGATATAGTAGGATTTTTGTTCGGCGTTTTAAGTATGTCAAGGAAAATAAGTTTTCTCAGGAGCCTAACACTCCTTTTTCAAGAACCTTACCGGTTTTCTTCCGCTACAACTCAGCTCCCACGAGCATTTCCAACCTGGCCAGCTCCTGTTGATTATTGGTCATGGCCCTTTCATAATATAATTGAAACTCAAGCAGTTTCTGTTGAGCGTTAATCAAGCTGAGAAAATCGATCGTGCCGGATTTATACGCCGTCTCCGATGCTACCAGCAGTTCTTCGCTCTTCGGTACCAGAACATCTCCATAGAGTTTTCGCTTCCTGTCACTGTCCCCGAAATCATACAGCGAGCGCTCTGCACGAGCGATTATCGTGTTTTCCGCTTCTTTTTTCTGATGCGATGCTTTCCGGAGATTTGCTTTGGCCTGTAGCTCGGCAGCCTTATAACCTTCCCGCCAGATGGGCAGATTCATCGTAAACATCAGGATGATCGGGTCTTTTCCGCTGTCACTCATGCCCGGGTTCAGGGCGCTTCCCGTATCGGTCCAGCCGACGCCCACGCCCACATCCGGCCAGAACTTTTTCTTTGCCAGCTCGACTCCGTTCTTTGCCGCCTCAAGCTCGAAGTCCAGCGCCTCAAGCTCGGGATTTCTCAGCCGTAGTAATTCGATCATCTTTTCGCGGCTTACCTCTGCCGCCCGAAATTCCGCCTTACGAGGCCACGGCAGCATTTCAAGGCTCTGTCGGTTGAGTACCGCGTTGAGCCTGGCGACGATCGGCTTTCGCAGCTCCTCAAGCGTCTTCAACCGGTCTTCGAGCCTGGCGAGCTCTATCTGCGCGCGGATCACATCGGGGTGGCCCGTCGTCGCCGCCATGTATTTCGTCCGGGCCACTTCTTCAAAATGCTGAATGAGTTCGAGATTTTCCTTCGCTATCTCAATCGCCCTCGCCAGGTAGGTGTATTCGTAAAACGCATCCTTGACCTCGGAGAAAAGCTTAAGTTTTGCTGCTTCATATCGTTTCCTGGCCGCTTTGGCAGCGGCAGCGGCGGCATCCGTCCGTGCTTCAATCTCACCAAACCATGGAAACGTCTGCATGATTTCCAGCTTGTTCCTCTGCGGCCCGATCCTCGTTTCGACCTCTTCAATGAAATATCCATAGGTGAATTTCGGATCTGGTAGTGATTTCGCCTGGGGGACCTGCTCGACGGTAATCTTCCACTGCTCAAACACAACCTGAAGGCCGGCATTATTCAGCGCTGCAAAGGCCAGATAGTCTTTAAGCTCAACCGGGGCATTAGCATCGCTCGGCTGCTCGGAGGCACCCGCACCGTGTGCAAGCACAAGGGTAATTACCATCACAATGAAGACTATTTGTCGTTTCATAATTGGTCCTCCCAATTATCCCCGGCGAGTTCGATTTATAAGTTTGAGAATTTCATCCAGTTTCTGTTGCTTCTCTTTTTCAGAACTTTCCATTATAGCGGCAGTTACGCAGTGCCTAAAGTGCTTTTGCAAAATCTTTTCTTCCACGCTGGCAAGGGCGCCTTTGACGGCATGAATCTGGTTCAAAATATCAATACAGTATTTACGATCTTCAATCATCCTTTGGACGCCGCGGACCTGCCCTTCGATTCGCTTTAAAGCAACAATATTGTCCTGATGGTCTGGATTCTGTGCCATTTTTCGTGCCTTTATTAACTTTACAGTGTATATACCCCCCTGGGGTATATTGTGTTCGAAAAATATTCGACTTTTTCACTATGATATTTGTCCAAAAAATGAATAAGACAGCTTGGCAACCGTTAGAAAGGGGGGATAAAGCTGAATTTTTCATGTAACGGTCTTATCGCTGTCGACGAGTATTGTTACGCAAACACATATTCCTCGTTGCCAGACAAATCTCTGCTTACGGGTGTGGTTCCTCAGTCGGTCGATACAGCCGGATATCGTCAAAGTTCATCTTGCCGAAACCGCCGGGGATCGTCATGTTGCCCTTGGTACCCAAACCAATGGCAATCCTGTCAACATTGGTCAGAACGATACCTTGATTGGCAAAGACTGATAGTGGGATCAACCACTCGATCCAGGTGTCTATCTGTGCTGCAGCAGGATCGTCATGGACTACTACCGCCGGTGTACCTGTGCTGTTGGATACAGCTACATACAACGGCTCAGCATCGTTACCCGGATCGCCGATGAACCAGAGCGTCAGTGTGTTGACACCATTCTCGGTCCAGTCACGCAGGTGATTCAAGGTCAACTCTACTTCTGAATATTTCGAGTATCCCTGCTTATTGTTATCGTAGGACAAGGGCATCGATTGACGGCCGCTATGGACAATGGTTTCCTCTGTATAAGACAGGGTTGTTTCGTCGCCGACAGCCGACCCAGTCCCATTACCAGGGTAGGCCGGTTCGTTATCATGCGCGGCATAGCCAAGGCCATCTTTCCACGACCACCATATCTCGTTGTTACCAATGTCGTAATCCTCAAAATCGTCCACTGTAATGAAGTCCGCAGTCGTGAAACTCCAGACAAGGCCCTTAACCGTACCTGTATTATAGATTGCATCGACGCGCCAGTAATAATCGCTTTGCAAAGAAAGCTTTCCGGGATCGCAGCTCTCGGTACCAAGGGCCTTGTTGCCTTTGTACTCCGGTGAGGCAGTCGTGGCATTCCTCACGGCGTCTTTATCGGTTCCGAAGTACACATCATGCGAGACAGCAGTGGTCGCCGGCGTCCAGTTGAGCGTTGAATTCATCTGTACATCGATCGCGCCGTTAGCCGGCTGCAAACTGCCGGCAGCCCCCGGAGTCGTAAAGCCCCAGACATTGCCTTTATACGTGGCGACGCCGTCATACTCATCCACCCTCCAGTAATAAACCTTCTCCGATTCAAGCAGGTCGGGTGTATAGGTCGTAGATTCCTGTGAGGGGCCTCCGGAGGTGTTGTTTACGTCATTGAAATTGTCACCGAAATAAACAGTGTGCGATTTCGCCTCAAAGCCAGGTACCCAGCTAAGAGTCGCGTTCGGATCTACGAACTCGGCGCCATCAGCGGGATTAGGATCATAAGCTGTCCTGGGGGGAGTCCAGAAGCTCCAGATGTCGCCCTTGTGCTTTGTGCCGTCTGCCTGGACTTCATCGATTCGCCAGTAATAAGTCGTGCCCGGAACAAGACCATCCGGATAGGGAGAGCCGGGAGAACCGGCGATAAAAGACGTTGCGGCCTGGTTACCTTGAAATGTCCCATTAGTTCCATCGTTTACATCGTCAAAGCTGATGCCGAAGTACACATCGTGCGAGATCGCGGTATTTCCCGGCCACCAGCCAAGGCTCACCGAAGTGTCGTTATAGAGGCAGCCGTCAGCAGGGGTGGGATTAAAGGCCTTTGCCATAACCTTTTTTGTGGCTGTAAGAGTTGCATTTATTGTGAACTTACCGTATCCCAGAGCCTCGGTATAGTGGTCGGCGTAACCGCGACCGGCAAAACCCAGGAAAACGTAGATTTCCTCGCCGGCATAAGCGTCTAAGGTACCGGAGCGTCCGCCGTAATCTCCGAGATCATCACGGCCGGCGACAAAATAACCTGAAGAACTCTCAATATAAAGCTGCCATGCCCACAGGCTTTTCCAGGTCTCATTCGGAAATGAAATGTCTATTTGCAGGCGGCACGGCGCGCCGGCGGGAAATTCGTCGATTCGAAGCAATCCTTCTACTGTGCCGTTGGCATCCTGGTAAAAATACTCCATTAGCTCCCATCCAATATCGAATTCGTACGAACCGGTAACTTCGGCAGATAGAATCACTTCGTTCGGCTCGACAGAAGCATCCGCCAAAGCGGATATCCCAACATTACCCATAAACTGGATTTCATCATAATAGGCCGTAGCATAAGATCGAGCGTTATTCGCTTCCTTAGGGTCATAGTCATAAGCCGCGACTAAGCCTAAATAAGAGTCATACCACCCGACCTCCGCCAGGGCTTTTGCAGTGGTTAGGTAATCAAATGTAAGTGCAAAGACAGGTTGATGTAGAACGCCCAAGAGCATGAAAGATACTAACACAATAAATGCTTTACTGCTTTGCATTGTCTCGCCTCCTTTTGTTTTTTCACTGACACAATATCTGAAACTCAAAGCACGCTTTGCCGGCCGGACTAAGTAAAAGACATTTCGATCCCTCTATAAGCGATATTTTAATTCAATCTGCGTATTAGTTCAAGATAATTTCACGGACTGGCTGTATTTTTCTCTAAAAGCACTTGCCCGTTACAAGACTTGCAAAATATGCTGAAAGAGCGTATAAATTAAGCCGTCATGGCAAAAGATATAATCAAACAAATCGAACGGCTTCGCGAAGAGATTCGTGAGCACGACTACCTCTATTACGTGCTCAATCAATCCAGGATAAGCGACCAGCAGTACGACAGGCTCTTCGCCGAGCTTAAGAAGCTGGAAGCGGCGAATCCGCAATTTGTAACCGCCGATTCGCCCACTCAGCGCGTATCCGACCGGCCGTTGGAAGGTTTTACTACCGTCAGGCACGCCGTGCCGATGCTGAGTATGGACAACACTTACAACGCCGATGAGCTGAGGGCGTTCGATGAGAGAGTAGTAAAGCAGCTCGGCAGCAAGGATTATGATTATGTGATCGAGTTGAAAATCGACGGGCTTGCGATAAGCCTTCGCTACGAACGAGGCGCCCTTGTCACGGCTGCCACTCGCGGCAACGGCGAGGTGGGCGACGACGCCACTGCAAACGTGCGTACAATCAGGGCAGTCCCGCTTGTTTTGCTGGGCGGCAGCAAAATTCCCGCCGTCCTCGAAGTCCGCGGCGAAGTTTATATGCCCACAAGCTCCTTCGTCGAGCTAAACAGAGTTCGCGCCGAGGTTGGCGAGCCGGCATTCGCCAATCCGCGAAACGCTGCGGCAGGCTCTTTGAAACTGCTGGATTCCAGAGTCACCGCTGCCAGGAACCTGTCCTTCTTTGCTTACGCCACCGGACAGGTTTCCGAGCCGTTGGCTGCAGATCATTATGAGAGTCTCCGAAGATTTAAAGAACTGGGTTTGCCCGTAAATCCTAACATTAAAAAAGCAAGAGATATCGACGAAGCCATCGATATTTGTAAAGGTTGGAGCGAAAAGCGCTCAGACCTGGATTACCAGATCGACGGCATGGTGATAAAGATCAACCGCTTTGAGCAGCGGGACATTCTCGGCGCTACTGGCCGGGCGCCTCGATGGTGCATCTCTTATAAATTTGCCGCCGAGCAAGCTGAAACAACTGTCGAATCCATCGATGTGCAGGTTGGCAAAAGCGGGATTTTAACGCCGGTTGCGAATCTGACGCCGGTGCTTTTAGCAGGAACCACCGTAAAGCGCGCCAGCCTGCACAATTTCGACGAACTGAAACGTTTGGGTGTCGGACAAGGTGACACAGTAATCATCGAGAAGGCCGGAGAGATCATACCGCAGGTCATTGAAGTAAAGGCAAAAGCAACGCCGAACGTTCCTGTATTTGAGATACCCAAGACGTGTCCGATTTGCGGCTCAGCAGCGGTCAAAGACGAGGACGGTGTATATATCAGGTGCGTGAACCGGGATTGCCCGGGCCAGTTGAAGGAACGCCTGAAATATTTCGCCGGGCGAGGGCAGATGGATATTGAAAATCTCGGTCCGGCCCTGATCGACCAACTGATAGAGAACGGGCTGGTCGGAAATTTCGCAGACCTCTATAAGCTTAGTGAAGCCAAGCTTGCCGGGCTGGAGCGAATGGCCGAGAAAAGTGCCGCCAATGTGATAAACGCAATTGAAGAAAGCAAAACCCGCCCGCTGTGGCGTTTGATTGCCGCGTTGGGAATCCGTCATATCGGGGGCCAGTCAGCACAAATATTAGCCGAAAACTTCGGCTCGCTCAGCGCCCTGATGGCCGCCGGGCAAGAGGAGCTTGCGGAGATAGACCAGATCGGGCCGACGATGGCAAAAAGTATTTATGAATATTTTCGCGACCCTGAGAATCGGTCCGTGATTGACCGGTTTTTAACCGCCGGAGTAAGGCTGGAGCAGCCAAAGATCCTGCGTTCGGACAAACTGGCCGGAAAGACAATTGTCGTGACAGGGACATTGCAAAATTTCAGCCGGCAGCAGGCCGAGCAGGCAATCAGGCAGGCCGGAGGAAAGTCATCGGGTAGTGTCAGCAAAAAAACCGATTTTGTGCTGGCCGGTGAGAATCCGGGTAGTAAACTGGAGAAGGCAAGGAAACTCGGAGTCGAGGTGATAGACGAAAAGCAATTTTTGAAAATGATAGATGAATAGTCGCAAAGATGACTTAACAGATTTACTTTCTTGACAAACAGTCCAAGTTTTGCTCGAATTGAGAAATGGACACGACAGAAAGCAATTGGCTCGCTCTCAAAAGGATGCTGTAAAATGAGTATCAAAGACGAGAAGTTTATGGAGATGGCATTGAGACTGGCCCGGCGGGGTATAAGCTCGGTGGAGCCGAATCCCGCGGTCGGTGCTATCATCATAAAAGCCAATCAGATAATCGGCAGAGGCTGGCATAAGAATTTCGGCGGTCCCCATGCAGAAATCAACGCCCTGGAAGACTGCCAGACCTTAGGCGTCAGGCCCAACGGTGCTACGATGTACGTCACTCTCGAACCGTGTTCTCACCAGGGCAAAACCGGCCCTTGCACGCAGGCTATCATATCGGCCGGTATAGCGAAAGTTTTCATCGCAATGACCGATCCATCGGAGCACGCCAACGGCAGAGGCCTCGAGCAATTGCGCCAGGCCGGTATCGAGGTGCATACCGGGATTTGTGAAGCTCAGGCGAAAATTCTCAACGCTCCTTTTATTAAATTCACCACCACCGGCAGGTGCTGGGTGACATTGAAATGGGCCCAGAGCATCGACGGAAAAGTCGCCTGGGCCGACGGAATTGATGATCGAAGGTGGATTTCCAACGATCAAAGCAGAAGAGACGCGCACAAATTACGCCGGCGAGCCCAGGCAATCTTAGTGGGGATTAATACAATCATCGCCGATGACCCGCTATTGACAGCTCGCCCAAACAAAGGCAAAAAACCTGCCAGAATTGTAATGGACAGCTTTCTTAGAATTCCGCCGGACTGCCGGCTTCTCGCATCGATTGATGAAAGCCCCGTTATAATCTTCACAAACCACAAATCGGTCAAGGCAAATCCTTACCTGGCGGAGGAGTTGTCGAACAAAGGAGTTGAACTGCTTGCCTACCCGGATACCGGTCGTTCTAACCTGCATTATCTGCTTGCCGAGCTGAGCAATCGCGGCATCTCTCAATTACTCGTCGAAGGAGGACCCACCCTATTGACGTCGTTCCTGAAAGAGAACATTGCCGACGAGATCATCGTTTACATCGCGCCGAAGATACTCGGATCGCAGAGCAGCGTCGGCATAACCAGGCCAATGGCCGAATTGTCGCAAGCTGTCGGCCTGCATAACGTTGAAATCGAACGTTTCGGCGATGATGTTTGCTTTCACGGCCTGACCGAAAAAGCGATGGACGAAATTTCTCCTGACCCTGAGAGAAGCTTAGAAGTATACACGGTTTCGGAACCGGTCAATGAATAAGAGGCAAGTAGTCAGACTGGCGATTGAGGGACGCGAGATCCCGTATGTTCCGTGGCACTGTAATTTTACTATCGAGGCGGCCGGCAAGCTGCGAAAGCATTTCGGCCACGATGACCTGGAGCAGGTCCTGGATAACCATTTTGTCAAGCTGGGTCGTGACATAGGTTTTTTTGCCGATCTCGGCAACGACCGTCTCCGCGATGTCTTTGGCGTCGTCTGGGACCGCAGTATTGACAAAGACATAGGCATAGTCGAAGGATGTATTTTGCCGGAACCCACACTTCGGGGCTACGATTTTCCCGATCCTCTGAACAGCCGTTTTTTCGCCGAAATTCCCGAGAAACTGTCCCGATACGCCGATTGTTTCCGGGTCTTCAAAATCGGTTTTTCGCTGTACGAACGGGCCTGGACGCTGCGCGGGATGGAGAACCTGATGATGGATTTCCTGGACCATCCTGACTTTGTGCGCCGTTTACTTCGTTCGATAGCCGACTATAACATCGCCCAGTTTACCGAAGCATTGAAATACGATATCGACGCGGTATATTTCGGCGACGACTGGGGCCAGCAGACGGGCTTACAGATGGGGCCGCGGCTCTGGCGGCAGTTCATCTTCCCGGAATTGAAACGGATGTACTCGCTGGTTCGTGACGCCGGCAAATGCGTCTTCATACATTCGTGCGGCAAGGTCGACGAGCTTTTCGATGACCTGATCGATATCGGGCTGAACTGCTTTAACCCGTTCCAGCCTGAAGTTATGGATGTCTTCGACATTCTGAAAAGGTACAAGGGCCGGCTCGCATTCCACGGCGGACTTTCCACGCAGCGAACGCTGCCGTACGGCTCGGTCGAAGACGTGAGCAATGCGACGAGAAGGCTGTTGGATGCCGGCGCCGACGGCGGATACGTCTTCGCCCCGGCACACGCCGTTGAAGGTGACGTCCCGCTGGAAAACATGCTAGCTTTCATAGAAATTCTCCACACCCAGCCGGGCTATAAGGAGCAATAAATTTATATCCACTTATATAGTGAGGATTACACAAAGTGCAACGAATAGTTTTTGCAGATTCATGGTCCGCGTTTTTCGCCGAATTCAATATCAAATCGTTCGACGATTTCTTCGAGGACCTTCCGGCAAAAACAATAGGCGTAAACAAGAAACGCAACGTCGTCACCTTCAGCCTCGGCCCGGATTCGCAGAAAAAACGGTTTTTCATGAAACGTTTTTCTCATCCACATTTCAAAGACATGTTATTCAGTTGGCGCAACATCGGTCGGCCATGCTCGCAAGCCCGGTACGAATGGGAAAATGCCAGGCTGCTTCTCGACAACGGCATAGAAACTTACAAGCCCGTATGCTTCGGCGAAAAAATAACATGGGGCATAGAGGACAGCTCCTTTTTTGTCACCGAAGAGCTGCAATCTCAGTGCCTGACCGATTTTATCCGGCAAAACTGGCACGGCTTTAAGCAGCAGCAGAAAGAAAAAATCATTACCGGCCTGGCGGCATTCATTCGCAAAATACACGCTCTGAATATTTGCCTGCCGGACTTGTACGTCTGGCACATTTACATAATCGAAAACGCCGGCGGCGAATACGACTACGCCATCATAGACCTGCACCGGATGTCACGCAATGTCACGAGCAGGAGCCGGAAGATAAAGAACCTCGGCAGACTGCACCACAGCATGCTCAACAGCTACTTCGACGAAGAACTCAAACAGTTGTTCGTCAAATCTTATGCAGCCGACGGCCGAGACGGTGACGTCGCTGCGCTTTTGGTCAAGGTCAAAAAGTACTCGGATGCGGTCTCTGCCAAGCGCAAGCAGATACAATATTAAGTGCGAATGAGTGGCTGCGTGAAAGCGCCATATAAACGCATTCGCTCATCCGCTCATTTTATCAGCCTGAGAATTTCATCGAGGTCGTTCGAGGCCTCGATAGGCGGATTACTGAACTGCCCCTGTTTGTCCTTGTGGTAGTTGACCGTTCTGTCTGGGTCCTTCAACGCATGGCCCGTCAGTACACAAGCGACCCGCTGGCCGGCGTCAATCAGACCTTCCGCCCGGAGGTGTTTAAGGCCGGCGATAGTTGCCGCCGAAGCGGGCTCGCAGCCCAGGCCGTGTTTGCCGATAATCGCCTTGGCGTCGAGAATTTCTTCGTCCGTGACGGCACGAACGACGCCGTCGCAGACATCGATCGCCCGCAGGCATTTTTTCAGATTGACCGGTCTTGATATTTCTATCGCCGAGGCGCAGGTGTGCGGCGAGAAGTTCCGAGCCGTCAGATCGGCGTAATAGTCGTCGATGATTGTCTGGTCAACTTGGCCGTCATTCCAGGTGAGCTTCTTGTTATTGACCAGGTCGGTCAAAGTATCCGCGCCCGTCGCGTTAATTATCGCCATTCGCGGTATTTGATCGATTAAGCCCAATTGTTTCAGCTCAGAGAAGGCCTTGCCGAAGGCGCTGGAGTTGCCGAGATTCCCGCCCGGCACCACAATCCAGTCCGGCACTTCCCAGCCCAGCCCCTCGATGATGCGATACATGATAGTCTTTTGCCCTTCGAGCCGGAACGGGTTGAGTGAATTGAGCAAGTACAGCCCGAGCTTTTTGCAGACATCCTGGACTTGCCTCATGCAGTCGTCGAAGTCACCGAGTATTTGAATCGTCTGGGCCCCGTAATCCATCGCCTGGCTGAGCTTGCCGAACGCGATTCGTCCCGAGCCGATAAACACCGTGCATTTGACGCCGCAGCTATGGGCGTATAACGCAACCGATGCCGAAGTATTGCCCGTCGATGCGCACGCGCTCGAGGTGGCGCCGACCATTTTTGAATGGCTGAACGCCGCGGTCATCCCGTTGTCTTTGAATGAGCCGGAGGGATTCAGCCCTTCGTATTGCAGAAATAAACACCCGGGCTGCATTTCGACATATTCAGCGACGGCGTCGTTTTGCTGCAGGATCGTCTGGCCTTCGCCGATTGATACTTTGTCGTCGTCCCGGCAGAAGTTCAGCAGTTCACGGAACCGCCAAACGCCGGAAAAATCCAGCCGATTATCCCTGGTTGCCCAGCGCTTCGCGAACTCGCCCAATTTGCTCGGAACGTAAATTTCGTCCCAGTTATAGCGGATATCCAGCAATTCGCCGCAGGATGGACATTTAAACATCGCCTGGCCGCAATCAAATTCCGCGGCGCAATCCGGATTTATACACTTTTGATAAGCTGCTTCAGTCATATTCTCATTTCTCGTATTGCGTATATCGACCGATGACATACGAAGTTAATGTCCTTTATTGCACAATCTTGCCATTATAAACGATGAACCGGGCTGCCGACACAGAAATTGGCTTTGTTTGGCTTTGTTTTTTCGTCTCCGCAGGCCGGTATATTGTCATAATTTCCTTTCACAAAAGATGTTACGCCCACTTGTGCCGGCACAAATTGGCTTTGTTTTTTCAAATCGCCTTTTTTCTCTGCCGGCCGGCGCCGGGTGGCAGCCTCATCCCTTTGGGATGGGGATGGTTTTTCCACGGCTAAACACATACCCTCTGATTGACGAAATTACTTATAAAGGCAGTTCTTGCTCACTCTATGCGGCAAGAGCAGTATCTTCGAATTCATACGCGGCCTCTTGTCGAGGCGAAGTTTTTCTACCCACGAATCGCTTAAGGTCGCGCCATTCGGTAAACGTTCCCAATACAACCCTTGTCGTTCTACTCTGGAGAGTTGCTTAGCCCTTTGTATACTTTGAGCCATTTTTCGAACTCCTGTGCAAGTTTTTCGTAGCCGGCGGCGCGAGCGAGCTTGAGCGCTTTTTCTTCATGCGAAGTCGCTTCACGGAACTGGCGGGCCTGCGCATAGTGCGATGCCAACAGGTGGTTCAGCAGAGGCGACGTATCGACCTGAGGCTCAAGAGAGACGGCTTTAGCGTAGTGCACAACGGCCTGGCCCGGCTGTTTCTGTTGAGCCAGCACCAGGGCAAGTTTGTATTGGGCCTGAGCGTCATCCGGCTCCAGCGCGACAGCCTGCGACAAATGCTTGATTGCAGCATCGAGTTTCTTTTGGCGAAGCATTACCTGACCCATGTTGTAGTGGGCGTCAGCATAGTTCGGGTCAAGGCGCAACGCCTCCGACAAATGGGTCACGGCCTGATCGAGCGTCCCTCTTGCCAACAGCAGCGATCCCATGTAGCCGTGCGCCTGGGTATAGTCTGGTCTGAGCCTGAGAACCACCGAGAAATGCCTGATTGCGTCATCGAACTTCTTCTGGCGAGTCATCGTCTGCCCCAGGGTGTAGTGCGCTTCGTAGTCGGTTGGATCAAGGCGTATCGCCTCCGACAGATGGTCGTTTGCCTCGTCTAACCTGTCCTGGCGAGACAGCGCTATACCGAGAGTGGCGTGCGCTTTGGCGTTTTTGGGATTCAGCTCCAGCGATTTTCTGCATTGCCGTTCGGCGCCGGTAAAATCATTGCCTTTGATGAATTCAACAGCGGCCCTCAGATAAGAGAAATCATCGAGAAATTGTTCGCGGATTCTCTTAATCGCGGTCGGCTCGGCGTTAATAAACTCAGGTATATTTGCGGCCCTGTCGGAAGAAGTAAAGTGCTCCAACAAAACGGCGGGACTGCTTGTCCCCTGTTCGTCGATATGGGTGAGGAAAAGCTGAGTGTAGGGCGAATTAGCCTTGGAAGAAAACACAAGCCACCTGCCGTTCGGTGAGAAGCTGTGCCATGAGTTCATACGATTGGTATTGGCGCGCAGTTTTCTTGCCTTTCCTCCTTCGGCCGGGATGATGTAGAGTTCGCTGTCAGGCTGGAGCAACATATAGCTTTTGGCTTTGCAGAAGATAATCCATTTACCGTCGGGAGAGTATTTTGCAAAGAAATTACTCATGCCGTTGCCGGAAGCACCTTCAATTGGCTCTGGCTCGCCGCCTTTGCCGCCGTTGAACGGAATCCGATACAAGTCGAACAGAAACGGCTTGCCGTCCTCAAGGAATTCGGCGCATTGCTCCGGAGTCAGAAGCACGTTGCGCGGGCCGCTGACGTTCTTGAGCTTGTATGCCCTGGCCCTGGCAAAAACGATGTATTTGCCGTTGGGACTCCAGCTCGGATTGCTCTGAACAAACTGTGGATCATCTGCTCCCGGCAATGCCGCGAAGGCCCCTGCGTTCCTGTCGTAAACACACAGAATGCCCTTGACGGGAAAAAAGAGTTGAGAGAAAGCCAGATCCGGCTTGGGAACAAAGACGGACGCATCTTTAACTGTGCTCAATACAAACCTGCCGTCCGGAGATATCTGAGAAAGCAGGCCGAACGTTTGTTGCCCATCCTCTTTCCTGTAATCGTTCCACGTTATTATGTCGCTGGTCGCAAGGGCCATTTGCTCGGCGACTTGCGTAACAACATAGGATGCTTTACTGTTGGCATAATCCACATCCATTGCAAGAGTTTTGCCGTCCGCGGGAAAAGAGTGACAATTTCCGCAGACCGGCAGATTTTCCAGAATGATCGGAGGCTGCTGGGACGAAGAAATGCTTCCAAAACGCCATCGGATATTTGATGGATCCTTGACGGCATCAATAAACGGCAGGTTCACTTCCCGGTAGAACAACGGTGCGCCGACCGGGTCTTTAGATGTTTCGATTGAGATTCGCCCGGCCGAGAGAATCCTTGTTATTATCCGACGACTGATACCCAGGATAGTAACCTGGGCTTTTCTTTCCAGCGACCGCTTCTTTATGGTTTCCCATTGCCGCTGCTCAGGTGTCCAACGGGATTCGTGGGCGATAATACTCATCGGGGCCTGGCTGTCCTGGAACTTGATACTGACCAGCCACATATTTGACTTGGAGTTGCCATCTTCCCAGTGAAATGCAGGCGGCACAATTTCCGGCGGAAAAAGCGTCTCGTCAAGCGGACGGTGAATTGTCAAGACGCCATATTTCGCACCATCGCGATAACGTGCTAACAGATCCTCTGGTTTGGGCC
Source organism: Sedimentisphaerales bacterium (assembly GCA_049644065.1). Lineage (GTDB taxonomy): Bacteria > Planctomycetota > Phycisphaerae > Sedimentisphaerales > Anaerobacaceae > JAFGPJ01. The sequence continues at coordinate 15,186 of JBARRE010000084.1, forward strand.
TTGACTTGTAGCAAACGACTAACA
>JBARRE010000085.1:0-16590 GCA_049644065.1 Sedimentisphaerales bacterium
GACTTGCTCTGGGGGTTGAAAAAACAAAGCCAATATGCCGGGCTTTGGCCGGAAATCCGAAGCACGAAGCTCTAAATCCGACAACTCCGGCTGTGTAGCCGGACGCCTGTTGCCCCGTGTCGGTCAGGAAACGAGTTGAAGGGTACATTTGAAAAAACAAAGCCAATTTGTCGGCGGGTGTAAATGGCGCAACTTCTTATATGAAAGATGATTATGAAGTATTTTACGCTTTTAAGGCGGCGAAAAACAAAGCCAAACAAAGCCAATATGCCGGCCTTTGGACGGAAACCCGAAGCTCGAAGTTCGAAATCCGACAATTCCGATTTTGTAGCCGGACGCCTATTGTCTCGTGTCGGTCGGGAAAAGAGTTGAAAGGATACGATTTGAAAAAACAAAGCCAATTTTAAGGAAAGGCAAAAGTAAAAAGGCAAAAGGGAAAATGAGTAAATCCAGAGTTTCTCCTGCAAGGCATTTGAAAAAACAAAGCCAATTTGCGGTAGGGTGAAATTGGCGCAAAGTCTAATGTAAAAGGAGTTTATGGATATATACATGCTTTGAAGGGGGCGAAAAACAAAGCCAATTCAAAGCCAATTTCAGAGTCCTTTCTAATAACAAAGGGGAAGAAAATCGGGCTATTTAAAAAGCCCCTGCTCCCAGGAGGAAGGAAGTTTGAGGAAAGCAAGGGCTATAAGATAGTGAACACTATGGTTATTTTATCAGATTGATGAGCAGGAAATCTATTGTGGTGACTACGTAATTTTGAAAAAAAAAGCCCCTGTTTCATGGAGGAGAGGGACTGTTAAAACAGGGGCTTGAGCGATAGTGCGTACTCAATACACTATACTGCCTCCATCCTTGGAGAACTAATCGGTAAATTCTATGGTTAAGTGCCATCGTGAATGCTAAATGTAACGATTTTTCTGTCTGTAACGAATTTTTGTATATTTTTACCAGTAAAACAGCTTTGGTCCCGTTTTTTCTGGTGTTTAGTCCGTTTCGTTGCCAATATTTAAACAGCTCGCAGGTGTGGATAATTGCTGTTAAACGGGATTAAATACAGCGGTTTGATATGAATATCATGGCGGTATATGCCGATTAGACAATATATTAAAAAGACCGACTCTGGGACAGCCAAATATGATATAATGTGTAATATATTGTCCTATAACAGAATATAAAAGAATACTGTTGTCTCTCCTGCGGTTAGCCTGAGATTCAGAGGTGAAAAAGAGATGATTGCAAACAGTTTTGTGGGCAGACTTAATCAATTTATGTTACGGTTATACGACCGCCAATGGGTGGAATGGGAGATACTAACAATAGCCATAACGGCTTTGTTTATGCTGTTATGGATTATAAGGCGACAGCGAAAACGAGCGGTCCGAAGCGTATATGAAAATCAATTCATGGAAAGCTCACCCGTTATCGGGATGAATTTGGGTGCCCATAAACGAAGCCGTCATGTAATCGAGGATTTGAAAAAAGGCCGATTGGCTGCCGTTAAGAAAAGACACCCAAAGCAACAGAAGTCGACGAAACAAACGGAACCGTCAGAGAAGTTGCATGAACAAATAAAACAACTTCAACACAAAATCATCAAACGCAAGCAAACCGAGGTACGTCTTGAGGAGCGGGTTGCCAATTTAACGGCTGCCAACGAAAAACTCCAGCGTGAACTTGTCGAAAAAAAACAGGCCGGGAAGCAGGCTGCCGACGAACAACTCCAGCCTGAAGTCCCTGTGAGCAAACAAGCCGAGCAGCAGGTTGCCGAGGTTCTGGTTGCCGACGAGCAACAGAAACCCGAAGTTCCTGAGAGCGAGCAGGTTGAGCAAGACATTGGGGAGCAGACTGCCGAGGTACCGGCTGCCGACAAAACGGTTGAAGAAAAACCCGCTGGAAAAGGTAATAAATATGACGACCTCCATCGGGTTGTAGATGGCGTAAAGCAGAAGCTATGCCGAAAATGCAAAGAATGGAAGCCGGATAGCGAGTTCCATAAAAATGCCTCATGTAAAGATGGCTTGGCGGTATCATGCAAAACATGTAAGGCCGAGGCTGCAAGAGAGTATCGTAAGCGGCGCAAAGCCGCTAAGGATTGACCGCCACTTATGTGCTGTGGTCCGGATTCGATATGTCACTTCCGGACCGGCTTGCGATTCAACCTCGTTTAGAAATCGGCTCTGAATTGTCTTAGGAACCGGCTTTGATGTCGTAAGCCAATAGAGCATCGCCATGACGGATATACAACCGACCGTTGGCGATCGTCGGATGTGCCCAGTGCTCGTCGGTTCCCTCGGAGACGGCGAATTGGCTGACAGGCTCGAAAGCTTTGGGATTGGGCTTCACGAGGTATACCGTTCCGTCTCCTGCATAGACGTACAGCATACCGTCGGCAGAAACGACTACGCCAGATTTAACTGCTGGAGCGTTCCACATGACCTTGCCGGTTTTCCAATCCAGGCAGACAAGACCTTTGTTGCCGCTCTGGGCGGTCCCATAGATGCAGCCGTCGAGCAGAACAACGCCGTGCATCTGGGGATCCAGCGTCTTGTCCGTCCATTTTGGTGTCACGCTCAGGCCGTCGTCTGCAAGGGCCAACTGCATACCACCCGATCCGCCGCCTGCACAGAAATAAATCATGCCGTCGGCATAGAGTGGGGGGCTTGACCGGACACCGAATCGGTTCGGCTGCTCGTGCTGCCAGAGCACTTTTCCAGTGTCCGGATCGACAGCGACTATGCCCTTCTCTACAAGAGTGATAACAAGCTGCCGGTCTCCGCGGCTGATGAGCCTGGCCGAGCAATAGGCCGACTGCTGGCTGAGACCTTTGGTCTGCCATATTATCTCGCCCGTTTCCTTGTCAAAAGCGATAAGTGATGCATCGGGGCCTCCGGGTGTGCAGATGACTTTCTTACCATCGACCAGCACGCACTCGGCAAAACCGAATTTTGCCTGCTCGGCACCGGACCGCTCCAGGAGATCGACAGATTTGAGTAGTCGGCCCTTCTCCCGCTCGAAAGTTATCAGCTTACCGAAGCTGCTCATGACGAATATTCGGTCGCCGCTAACGGATGCTGTACCGCGTGTTCCGGCCACGGCCGGCCCGGTCTTGTCCATCTCGGTGCCATAAGGCGTCTTCCACTTTGGCGAGCCGTCAATGTCGAAGGCAAACAGATTCCCCTGTTTCTGGTCGTCCATTCCGGTTACATAGACAGTGCCGTCCACGACTGTAGCCGAAGAGTAGCCTTTGCCAAGATTCTTTACAGACCAGGCAAGCTTTGGCCCGCTCTCTGGCCATTTCTTCAGCAATCCGGTCTCTGAGAACATGCCGTCACAAACCGGCCCACGAAAGCGTGGACAATCCTCACCTTGGATTATGGCTGCAAAAACGATCATTAAAAGAAACGCTGATAAAAATGCAATTCGCTTCATTTTGTAATTCCTTTCAATCGAAACTGATACGCCCCAATTAAAATTATAGACTCCTTAGATATCTTTCACAACCATTTCTTCCGCTTGAAATAGAGAACCATCACACCGGCTACTATAAGCATAACAAGCCAGATTGCTGCGTAGCCCCATCGCCACTTCAGTTCCGGCATGTTCTCGAAATTCATTCCATAAATGCCTGCCACAAAGGTCAAAGGGATGAATATCGTAGCTATAATCGTCAGCACCTTCATGACAGAGTTCATTCTGTTGCTAATGCTTGACAGATATGTATCCAGCATTCCCGAAACCATATCTCTGAAACTCTCCACTGTGTCAATAACCTGGATTGTGTGGTCATAAAGATCTCTGAGATACGCGTCGGTGGTCTCTTTGATAAGAGGCGATTCACTTCGTTCCATGCCGCTAATCAGTTCTCTTAAAGGCCACACTGATCTTCTCAAAAAGATCATTTCTCTCTTAAGATAATGGATTTGCTGGAGCGTATTTTCGGTCGGGTCACCGACAAGTTCCTCCTCCATGGTCTCGATTTTGTCCCCGATTTTTTCCAGTATGCCGAAGTAGTTGTCCACGATGGCATCTAATAGCGAGTACATCAGGTAATCCGATCCCATTTTTCGAATACGGCCCTTGGCATTTCGAATCCGCTCCCGTATCGGTTCGAAAATGTCTCCAATACGCTCTTGAAATGTAATTACAAAGTTCTCTCCGAGGACAAGACTGATTTGTTCGCTTTCGACTGTCTGTGTATCTTCGTCGAAGCTTAACATCTTGAGCACAATGAATATATGCTTGTCGAAGTCTTCGTGCTTCGGTCTTTGGTCCGTACTCAAAATGTCTTCGAGCATGAGCGCGTGGAGTTCGAACTGTTTGCCAAGTTTCTCCAGAATTTCCACCTCGTGAAGGCCGTCAATGTTTATCCAGCTCACTGTTGGTGTTGCCTTGAGTGGGAAACATTCTTCAATCTTCGAAGCCTGCTTTTCCTGACAATTCTGCTCGTCGTAGTCAATATAGCGAATCCGTACCTGTTCTATCTTTTTTTCACCAAGATATACAAGTGTTCCCGGCGGAAGGCCTGATTTTTTCGAACGCCGCCTGATAAGCTTACGCTTCTTAATTATCTTTTTCATTTGGTCGGTTCCCTAATTTAGTTTCATGTTCATGCTGAGTGCCGGAGACTAACAAGGTGATCTTAACGGAGAGAAACATCAGAATAAAGACGAGCAAGATACGCAGGTCATCAGCAACTATCCATTTTGAGATCTTGTCGAAAAGTAATTAATCATTCATAGTTTGCTGCTTTCTAAAATCACTTTTTCGATATAATAACAGCTATTCTAAGATTGCTCTGCTTTGACTTTCTCTTTTGATTTGGCCGGCTTTCTGAGAATGATGCTTGCTGTTATGAGTCCAGCAACAAGTCCGAGCGTAAAAGTCAATAAAAGAAGCAGCACCCGAGGCATCGTTACAGTGGCAAGAAGAAACTTGGTTTCCACCACCTCTGTGTTTTGAAGAGAAACCACGAGAGCGATTAACAAAATTGTGATTATTATAACAATCTTAACTTTCTTCATTTTCTACCATGTCCTTTCTCGTTTCCGGTCTGGATTTGTCGTTCATTTTAATCCTGGCGGTCAGATTCCTTACTATCGAAAATGGAAAACTTATCATCTGGCGTAATCCGTCAACGGATGACAGTTGTCGTACTTGTCCGCTGACCTCTGCAAACAGCTCGTTCATGACGATCTTTTCCTCTACTTCCCCGGCTTCTTTGATCATGGACAATCTGTGAAGGGCGTATAGCCCAATCAGGAAAGCCAGAGCGAAGAAGAAATCCCATTGCTGAAGATTTAGTGTCGACAGGGCAAATTCGCCTGTCGGGCTTTTGTAGTTGAGCGTCCATGCCAATTCTCGGCCTGCAAAAAAGTCCGCAAATGTTCCGCCTAAAATAGGTGCTATGCCGGCAGCAATAGAGTTGGCTATCGTATTAGTTGCCAGATAAGCCGTGGCCTGTCCTTTAGGGGCCAGTTTCAGGCTTATGTTTCCTGAGGCGAGAGATACTCCCGCCGATGAAAGCCCCATTACAATGTGAATGGCAATCAGCAGAGGTATTGTCAAAAAGTATTTTTCCGGCATTGTTGTAAAAGTCCAGGCAAGAATTGAGATGATAAACAATGGGCCGCTTATTGCCAATACGGATTTATTGCTGAAACGATCGGTATATTTGCCCCATATTTTGAGAAACAGAAAGTTCATGACCTGGCTTATAATCGAGAGGCCAATTATGAAAGACATGCTTAAGCCCAACCTTTTAAGCATATAGACCATGAAGAACGGCCCGGCCAGATTGACAGCGAAGTTCCACGAGCACATAAAAGCTATTAGCTTTCTGAAATTTTCATCTTTGAACGGTTGTGAGAGCAGCTTTAATATCTTCAATCTTTCCTGAACCTTTGGCATCCGTATTTCCGGAGTTTTTGCCAGGAAGAAAAGGCCGAGCACTCCCGCTAAAAAGCCAAGCAGAAACAAAATCGAATAACCGGCTAATTCCTGCTCTGCAAACTGCTTTTTCCAAAGATCCAGATACAAAGCCGCAAGGATGCTTAATGCAATTCCAATTCCGGTGGATATCCGCATTCTTTTCGAAAAGAACGAACCCAGTAGATTTTCCGGGATAAGGTCCCTCATCCATGAGTTCCAGCTGCAGCCTGAAACCGCTCCGAACGCCGAAACCGCCGCTAACAATATCAATAAAACCGCAATGGCAATCTTTGACGGGAAGATGAAGGGGCTAAGAGCAATAATTAGCCAGCAAAGCCTGCTCAAAGCTGCGGCAAAGACAGTAATCAACCTCCTGTTTCGTATCTTTTCCACTATGAATATCGAAGGCAACTGAAGCAACTGTGCCAAGGGACCGATTGCGGCCAGCAGGCCTATAACAAAATTGGAAGCGCCGAGTTTAACAGCAAAGGCAACAAGAAAAGCCCCGCCTGTCAGTATGCCCATGGCTTGTGATGCTACACCATCTCTTATAATATTTTTTAACGCGGATTGGATTTGGTTCTCGCTAAGCGTTTCTTCCGTGTCGAACCACATTTAGTATCCATTTCTTCAATCTAAGAGTATCGATATAAAGTGTTGTCAATTATGGTTTTTTGTCAAGGCTATAGCTCTTGATTTTTTATAAAATATTTCGCCGGGCATGGAACGCCTTGCAAATAAGGCTTCTATTCCAATTCTTAAACTCTACAGGATAATGATATTTTATTTGTATCGATTGTACTAAATACCCTATACTATTTCAGGGAATAAGAATCAGATCTTTTGGTCGGTTCTAAGCTTGGATGTGCTTGAAGTGGGCGAGTGAAGAATATTTCCCATGTATAAGAAATATGATGTTTTTCATCAATAATACTCGCAATTTTAAAAAGTTGTGTTTGAAATTATTGTGTGTTTCTATTATAAGTTCCTTTTTGTTGTATATGGTAATTAACTATTATGGCGTCACAAAGGTTCTGTCAGGATTGTATCCAAAAGCACGATTGTCGAAGCGTCTATGAGCAGTTGGGAAACGATTCAGGCGAATCCGTCACACTTAAAGTTATTCTTGCTTTCTTGCTGCCGCTTATCGTTTTTATTGTTTCTTTGGCAGTTTCTGAAAGAGTACTCGCCGGAGCAATAAACATCGAAGAAGTGCAGATAGCCCTCAGCTTCCTGCTGGCATTACTGACGACTTTCGTGTGCGTATTAATTACAAGTGTAATTAGCAATCAACTTGGTTTATATAAATAATTCAGGCTTCAAGAGTATGAACGTTACTTTGAGAAGTAAATATACATTTAGCGGGGGGGTACACCCTCCGGAAAACAAGGGCCTGACTTGTGATAGCCAGATACAGCCGGGCCCAGTCGTCAAGCAGGTTGCAGTTATGCTTAGCCAGCATATTGGTGCAGTCTGCCGGCCGTTAATTCGAAAGGGGGATGCCGTCCAGGCAGGTCAGAGAATCGGCGATTCCGATGCGTTTGTCTCTGCGCCTGTTCATTCGCCTATTAACGGGAAAGTAAAAGAAATCGCATTGCGATCTCACGCCGTATTGGGCCGAAGCCTGGCGATAGTTATAGATGCACTGGCCCACAATCCATCAAAGCGTTCATACTTCAAGTTAGATGATGGTTTCGATGTGGATAACTATTCCACCGAGCAGATATGCGAAGCTGTCCGAGGGGCCGGTCTCGTTGGTATGGGTGGGGCCGGTTTTCCGACAAGGGTAAAAATAGAGCCGAATCCTCGCTTGCCCAAAGATACCCTGATTATCAATGGTTGTGAGTGTGAGCCGTATATTACCTGCGATTATCGTATTATGCTTGAATGGACGAGTCAGATTATTGCCGGTATCAAACTTGCACGAAAAGCATCAGGTTGTTCGAAGGCCTTTATCGGTATTGAGGATAATAAACCGCGGGCAATAGAGGTTATGGGTGCAGCGCTGAGAGATTCCGGGGATTCCGACGGGATAAAAGTCGTTCCGGTGAAAACAAAATATCCTCAGGGTGGTGAAAGACAGCTCATTAAAGCAATTTTAAGGAAGAATGTTCCCGCTGGTGGTATTCCGCCTATGATCGGTGTAGTAGTTCTTAACGTCGCCACTACTGCGGCAATAGCTGAAGCGGTCGTTTCCAATTTGCCTCTAACTCACAGGGTTGTGAGCGTTACGGGAGAGGCAATCGCCAAGCCCGGTAACTATTATGTTCCAATAGGTACATCAGTACAGGATTTATTGGAATTTTGTGGATCGGTGACCCAGAAATCTGCAAAGGTCGTTCTCGGCGGCCCGATGATGGGAATAGCAATTGCCGATTTGGGAACGCCGATTTCAAAAACCACGAACGCTGTGACAGTATTAACGAAAGAGCAAATCGGAAGCGCTAAATTCGCCAGTCGCCAGACGCCTTGTATTCGCTGCGGCAGATGTCTTCTGGCATGTCCCGAGAATTTGAATCCGACAAAGATAGCGCATGCCGTCAAGAATAATCTTCTGGACGTGGCTGAACGTTATTATATGAGTGCATGTATCGAGTGTGGCTGTTGCAGTTACGTCTGCCCGGCCAATATAGAAGTAACAGGATACATCAAAACAGGTAAAATATTTCTGGCCAGACAAAAACAAAAGATGCCGCGATAGCTTGTTTATTTCAAGGATAGCGGCATAGACCTCAAGGATAAAGATATGGTCTTACGACAGGGAAGCTTGGAATGCTAAGTGATATAAGAGTTTCGTGTGCGCCGCATATCAGCGAGCGATTTTCGACGAGGAGCGTCATGATCGATGTTATCATCGGCCTGGCTCCCGCGATGGCGGCGGCGGGGTATTACTTTCGTATGCACGCACTCATGCTCATTGCGGTCTGTGTCATTTCATGTGTTGCCGCCGAATGGCTCTGCAATCTGATTCGTAAAAAACCGAATTCTCTCGATGATTTCAGTGCCGTTGTGACCGGCATCATTCTTGCCTTGTCGCTTCCGCCGAGCCTTCCTGTCTGGGCGGCAGTGATCGGCGGCGTTTTTTCCATTGCAATCGGCAAAATGGTCTTTGGCGGACTCGGCGCGAATATCTTCAACCCTGCAATGGCCGGCCGAACATTTCTGACGGTCTCGTTTGGCGTTTTAATGACAAGCTGGACAGTGCCGGCCACTGTAGATCCGGCCATGCCTGCGGTTGCTCAGGAAAATATACTCGATACGAGAACCCAGGCGACCCCATTGGCATGGAGCAAACTGGCTATCAAAGATGAACTTGGAGCGGATATCTATAGTGAAAAGCAATTCAAGGCAACATTCACGGGCGAGGTAGGTGGATGCCTGGGTGAGACGAGTGTTATTGCTCTACTAATCGGGGGGCTTTATCTATTAATAAGACGAACGATTAATTTTCACATCCCGTTGGCTGTTTTGTCCGCTGCTTTTGTCTTTGCAGGGATTGCTTACTTAATAGATTCCTATGTATATGTCCAGCCGTTCTTCCATCTGACGAGCGGCGGGCTGTTCTTGTGTGCCTTTTTTATTGCTACGGATCCGGTGACTGCTCCGTTGACACGCAGAGGAATGTGGGTTTTCGGTATCGGTGTAGGGGCGCTAACGATGCTGATAAGAATTGTCGGAGAATATCCGGAAGGCATCATGTTTTCCATTCTTTTGATGAATGCCATGACGCCTCTGATAGATAGATTCTTCAAGCGGATTCCGGCTGGAGGTAAACCAAGTGTCTAAGATAAAACACTTCATGCAACAGAGTTGGCTGCTGATTGTTGCGTCGTTTTGTTTCGGACTGCTGATTGCGGTAACCAGCGCCGCCTTGTCGCCGAGGATCAGGCAGAACGAAATCAATAAGCGCAACCGCCTGGTTACTGTGCTGCTGCCGGAAGCGAAGGACTTTATCCTCCTGGACGAACAAATCGAAATTCAATCGCTCCAGGGCAAGAAAGAAAAAGTTGAGATTTACAAGGCGATGTCGGGAGCGGCTGAATGTATCGGCTGGAGTTTTGAGGCCGCCGGATCGGGTTTCGCCGACAAGATTAAACTGGTCGTTGCTCTTGATAAAAATTTTGAAAAAATCGCCGGTTTCGATGTTCTCGCAAGCAATGAAACTCCTGGCTTCGGCGACCAGATAAAGTATGATTACTACCGGAACCAGTTCAAGGGCGCGCCGGCTGGAGAGCTCAAGCTTGTAACTGTCGGCGAGCGCGACAAGATCGATTCTGAAATCGTCGCGATAAGCGGCGCCACGATAAGCAGTGAAGCGGTCGTTGAGATATTGAGTAATTCCATAACGCAGGTTAAAGAGGAAATGTGGAAGAAAGGGATAATCGGTAATGACAAACAGTAACGTCAAAACTGCACGTTACGGGCAAACGCTGTTGGCCGGGCTGTGGCGTGAGAATCCGGTCTTTCGGCTGCTACTTGGAATGTGCCCGACATTGGCGGTGACCGCTGCGGTAAAGCCGGCCCTGACAATGGGCTGTTGTGTTATCTTTGTCCTTATATGCAGCAATATTATTGTCAGTCTGATGCGCAACCTTCTTAAGCCGCACCTGCGAATCCTGATGTTCACACTGACAATAGCCACATTTGTGACCATCGCGGATTTATTCCTCAAAGCGTTCGTGCCCAGGATGAGTGAGATGCTTGGGCCGTATGTCCCTCTGATTATCGTCAATTGCATCATTATCTGCCGGGCCGAGGCCTGTGCCAGCAAGAATTCTTTGGTGGTTAGTGTCATTGATGCTATTGGTATGGGGATTGGCTTTACATTAACGCTGTGTGTTTTGGCTGCAATTCGAGAACTGCTCTCGACAGGTAAGATATTCGAAGCCCAGTTGATGCCTGAAGCCTTTGTGCCGTGGGCTGCGATGAGTATGCCTGTGGGAGCGTTCATAACATTGGGTCTAATGTTAGGTCTGGTCAATATAGTCGCCGGCAGGAAAGCGTAAGAGGTGATTTTATGGATACATTAAGCATCCTGCTTATGGGTTTCATATCCATCGTGGTCGTCAATAACCTTGTGTTCACGAAGTTTCTCGGTATCTGTCCGTATCTTGGCGTATCGGGCAGGATCGATATGGCGTTTGGAATGGGCTTGGCGGTCACTTTTGTCGTGACACTGAGCGGAACGCTTACGTGGCTGATTGACCATTTGCTCCTGATAGGAACGCCCTTGGAAGTAACGCGATATGTTTGTTTTATATTGGTGATCGCCGGAGCTGTGCAATTAGTTGAGATGTATTTGCGTAAGTTCTTCCCTTCGTTGTACGAGAGTTTTGGCATATTTCTGCCGCTTATTACTACAAACTGTGCGATTTTAGGATTATGTTTATTCATAAACCTCTGGGGTATCAACTCTCTGCTTGAAGCGGTTGTTCTCAGCTTCGGTGCCGGCATAGGTTTTACGATGGCAATTTGTATTATGGCCGGCATTCGTGAAAATCTGAATTTGGCGGATGTCCCGGACTGCCTCAAAGGCGCGCCGATTACCCTGATTACGGCAGGGCTGCTCGCCATGGCATTCATGGGTTTTGCAGGAATGATTAGATGATCTTAGCAGGTGTATTAGAATTATGGAGTAGTGCATGGCCCGCCGGCCTGACAATGCTTGGCCTCGGCAGCGGTTTTGCATTAGTGCTTTTGATCGCAAGCGTGAAGCTCAAAGTCGAGGTCGATCCGAAAGTCGAGGAAATTCACCAGGCGTTGCCGAATCTGGATTGTGGGGCCTGTGGTTTTGCAGGTTGCGGCCAGTACGCGAAAGCTGTGCTGGAGGATCCCGAACTGTTGGGCAAATGCGCGCCCGGCGGGCCGGACACATCGGGCAAAATCGCAGACATATTGAACTTGCAGGTCAGTGACTCAGGGCCGCAGAAAAAACCTATAGTACACTGCCGCGCCCACACTCAGGACAAAAATTTATATGCAAAATATCAAGGTATTCAAAGCTGTACTGCTGCAAACGCTTTGGCGAATGTTCAGGCCTGTGCTTTTGGCTGCCTTGGCTTCGGAGACTGTACGAGAGCCTGTAAATTCGATGCTCTGAGCATTGTTGACGACCTGGCTACCGTTGACTACGACAAATGCACGGGCTGCACCGCCTGCTCGAAGGCTTGTCCGAGACATCTAATCGAGATGGTTCCGTTCCGGCATGAAAATATGATGACGGTCGCATGCAGCAGTAAAGAGACCGGCAAGAGCACACGGGCAATATGCAAAGTCGGTTGTATCGGCTGCGGCATCTGTGCCAAACAGTCCGACCTGTTCAAAGTCGAAGAAAACCTGGCCAGGTGTGATTACGTAAAATACGAAACAACCGAAAAAGAAGAAACCGCCATGGACAAGTGCCCCACAAAAGTAATCATCTACCGTGGAAAAACAGCCCCGGAACCGCTCACTCCCGGCAAAAAAACAACTGAAGCAACAAAAGCATAGATCGGATAATCGGGAATTTATATTCCCGGGCCGGCACTTTTTACGTATTTATCAGCACCGCTGGTTTTTATTATCTCGTAAGTTGGCTGAGGGGCTATCAGAATCGCTTCTGTATTTGGCAGCTTCTCTATCAAAGCAAGGCCCTTTTCGGCGCCCATGACACTGACAGAAGTCGCAAGCGCATCGGCATCGGTTGCATTGTCCGCAATGATGGTGACGCTGGAAAGACCTTCGGCGCTGGTCCCTGTCCCACGGTCCATAATATGGCTGTAACGTTTGCCTTCAATGAAGACAAACTGTTGATAATCGCCGCTTGTGGCTACCGCTGCATTGGTCACTTTTAGGACCAGTTGAAGTTCGCCTCCACCGATGCCCTGGATGGCGGAGTTTGGGTCCTGCAATCCAATTAACCAATGGTCTTTGCCTTTCGGCGGCAAACCGAAGCATCGAACATCGCCTCCGATATCGACCATTGCCCCGATTGCGCCGCTGCGCTGCGCTGCCTCAATTGCCTTGTCAATGGCATAACCTTTGGCTATGCCGCCCAGGTCCAGGAGCATACCGTTATCGGAGAATTGCACTGTCTTGTTTTCACTGTCGAGTTTCAGCTTTTCAAAACCTACCTTCGACCTGGCCTGGGCGATTTGTTCCTCGCTTGGGGCGACTTTGTTTTCTTTTGCGTTACGGAACAGGGCAACGAGCGGCCCGACGGTAATGTCAAAAGCGCCGCCGGTCATTTCACTGAATTCGACACTTCTTTGCATGACCTCGTATGTGGACTTGCTGACCTTAACGGCTCTTTCGCCTGCCTCTCTGTTGACCCGGCTGATTTCTGAATCGCTTTTGTAATCGCTCATCAGATCGTCAACCTTGCGAATTTCCTCCAGAGCGGCCCGGACACATTTCTTTGCGGTGCCTGAATCTTCCGCAACGGCGATTACATGGGCGAAAGTACCCATAATCATTTGATAGCCGCTATCGGCATCGGCCCGGTCTTTGTCGGCACAAGAAAAAAACAACACCGCGACCAGGGAAAGACAAACGAGCATGACCATGATACGACTATATATTCTGTTCATAAGTAACCTTTCTGCAAACAAGAATTGATAATGGATAATTGGGCGATAATCAATAGAAATTAGTCGATAATCAGTCTATAATGCTGTTATGTGTAAAAAGAAAGTGACAATATTAACTGAACAGGTTGAGCGGGAGTTTCTGCCGTTCGTTCGCAAGCCCGGCAGATACATCGGCGGCGAAATAAACCAGATAAAGAGGGACTTGCCGAAATGCGAGTTGACAATCGCGTTGTGCTTTCCCGATATTTACGAAGTGGGGATGTCTCATACGGGCCTTGCGATTATTTACGATTGCCTGAACAAAATCGACGGAGTTGCCGCTGAGCGAGTCTTCGCGCCCTGGCTCGATGCTGAAAAGGTGCTTCGTGAGAAAAAGATTCCCTTGTACAGTCTGGAGTCCAAAGCATCGTTAGAGAGTTTCGATATTGTCGGCTTTAGCCTGACCAACGAATTGTGCTATACCAATGTGCTCAATATGCTCGACCTTGGGGGCATCAAAATCCGCAGCCGTGACAGAGGTGAGGACGAGCCGTTGATTATCGCCGGCGGGGGAATGTCCAACTGTTGTGAACCCGTCGCTGAGTTTATTGATCTGTTCCTATTAGGTGACGGCGAAGAAGCTGTAGTCCAGCTTGCGGAATTGATTCGGGCCGAAAAGAAATCCGGCGCAACTAAAAATGATATTCTTTCCTCTATTGCCAACAAATTCGACTGGGCCTATGTTCCCGCGTTCCATGCCGGCCAAAGGCTGCGAAACGCCGTCGTGGAAGATTTTGACAACGCTCCTGTGCCGCTTGTGCCCATCGTCCCGTTTGTGCAGGCCGTTCATGAAAGGGTCAGCATTGAAATTATGCGAGGCTGTCCGGGCAGATGCAGATTTTGCCAGGCGAGCTTTTGCAGAAGACCTATTCGTTATCGCAGCGTCGAAAGGATTATAGATATCGCAAAGGCCTGCTACCAATCGACGGGATTCGATACGGTAAGCCTGCTGAGCTTATCGACCGCCGATTATCCGAATCTTGAAGAATTAGTCGCCGGCCTGCATGCTTATTTCCATGACAAGCACGTCGGTTTGTCGCTGCCGAGTCTGCGTGTCGACCGGCAACTGAAGCTGCTGCCCAGGCTGTTGACTTCGGTCAGAAAGGGTGGCCTGACTATCGCCGTCGAAGCGGCCAGTGAAAAATTAAGACAGATTATCAACAAACCTCTGAAAGATGAGGATTTATTCGCTGCGGTCGAGGCGGGGTACCGGTCCGGCTGGCAAAGATTGAAGCTCTACGTTATGGTCGGCCTGCCCGGTGAGACTGAGGAGGATATCGGTCGGATTGTGGAGCTGTCATTCCATTTAGCAAAGCTGCGAAAAAGAGTTGATGGCAAAACTGGCCAGATCAATGCTGCCGTGAGCTGGTTCGTTCCCAAGCCGCACACGCCGTTCGGCTGGCTTGGGCAAAAACCAAAATCGTATTTCGAGCAGGCAAAACAAATAATTATAGAGGAAAAAACAAAGCTCCGCGCGAAGTTCCTACAGTTCAAGTTTCACCATATAAACCGCAGCGTGTTGGAGTCGGCGGTCGGCAGGGGGGATAGAAGCCTGTGCAACGTTATAGAAGCCGCCTGGCGTGCCGGTGCAAAGTTCGATTTGTGGGACGAATGTTTCGACTACGAGCTTTGGCGCAGAGCATTTGATAAATCAGGTGTAGATGTTGAAGACGCCGCACAAAAACAATTCAATCCAGAGGAAACCTTACCTTGGGAACATTTAGGCGGTCCGGACAAAAAATATCTACTCAGTCATTTGGACAACGCAAATGATATATCTTGTATTTTGTGAAGTGTTTGTCGCATTAGGTGACTTGTGAGTTGTGTTTTGAAGTATGGTTAACTACTTTCAACTTGAATCATGATATCGATGACATTATCAGCATGGGAAAGCGACGTGAGCATGATTACCCTTTTAAGGCCGATGATTTCTTCGTTGTTAGTCCATCTGAGAGGTAAACAATTTGATCTGCCCTAAATGTCATACATCGCTGAGCCCGATGCGGGTCGCCGAAGGATCGCTATGGAAATGTGAAGGGTGTTCGGGAGTAGCGGCAAATGTGGCCGTGCTGCGAAAGTATTTGAAGGATGACACTGTCAGGAGACTCTGGCTCGAAGCAATTGCCGGAAGCACTCTGTCGAATAGAAAGTGCCCTTGTTGCGTACAGATGCTGAAAGAATTTACGGTCAGCAGAGACAATCGTCGGATCCATCTTGATTTGTGCAGGACGTGCCAATTGATATGGTTTGACAAGAATGAGCTTGAAGCGTTTCCAAGAGCCGAGAAGCTGCATAGTCCGAATATGGATGAGAATCTTGCGCTTGCCAAAATCGGGCTTGAAGCTGAGCTTGAAAACGAGCAAAGCTCGGCCGAGAATATAATTGCCCAGGGTATGGATATACTATTTCTGATTATTCGTTTATTCTGGTAGCGATTGAGGATTACCATGACTGCGAAAGAGCTATACGAGGAGATCCGAAGTTATTGTCGGGCTAATGCCGACGAGGCTATTGTTAAAAAATATTCGCGGTATTTCAAAGAAGGCTATGATGCTTACGGCTTAACGAGAGAGCAGTTGGAGGATAAAGTCAATTCGATTCTCAGTGACAAGAGCATCAATATAAGATTGGTGCTGAGTACGAGCAGGCATCTGGTTAAAAGCGGGAAATACGAAGAAACAAGCTTTGCTATTCGGTTATTGAATGAATTTTCGGAACAATTCACGGCTGCGACGTTCACGGAAGTCGGGAAATGGTTTGAAATCGGTATTATCAATTGGGGACATACGGATGTGATTTGCGGGCTGTTGATTCCGAAATTCTTCGAGAAAGATATCATTTCCCTGGAAGCTCTTTCCGACTGGCGAACGGCGAAGAATAAATATCAGCGGCGTGCTGTTCCAGTTGCTATGATCGAATTGCTGAAATCAACAACTGATTATGCCCCTTTATTTGCTTTCGTAGAGCCACTGATGTTAGATTCGGAACGCGTTGTCCATCAGGGATTAGGCTGGTTTTTGCGGGAAGCATGGAAGCTCAAGAGGATAGAAAC
>JBARRE010000086.1:0-4037 GCA_049644065.1 Sedimentisphaerales bacterium
GGCGTGCCGCCGTAGGCGCCCATGTTGATGCGATCTCCGTTTGGCGGCAATTCGGCGGAGTAGTCCGAATCGGGATTACCAGTATCAATACAAGGGCTTGTCAGTACATCCAATAGCCAGGTCCGGCTGTCGGCGTGCCATCGGCCTGCCTGCGAGCGCAGGTGGTAATCACCCGGGACCCAGTAATCATCGCTCACATCGTCAAGTGTTCCGTTGAGGTTCCAGAATCCGGGCTCGGCGAAACAGGGAGCCGCGTCAATATTGCCCTGGCCCTGCCAGCCTCCCTGAATGTCAGTATAAGTGATTGTGTCGGCATCGTTGTCTATCTGGACGGCATCGGTGCCGGCGCTGTTGTAATAGATGATGGAATTCATAACCGTCGGCCTGGAGTCGAAAATGCCGCATCCGGTATTGGCGACAATCGTGCAGTTGGTGATTGTGGGGATGCCGCCTGAGATGCCGTACCGGATATTGCCGGCGATAACACAGTTGCTGATTACAGGGCGGTTGTAGATGGTCATACGTCCGCTCTGTTTGGCCTGCATTTCTATGCCGGAGCCCGCGTTAGAGTTACTTTCGCAGTATGTGATTGCCGGATTGCTGCCTTCGCGCAGTTCGATTCCGTTGCCCCCGTTATTTTCGATGCTGCAATTGGTGATTGCAGGCGAAGCGCCCGAGCAGTAAATCGCCGCTTCCGGGCCAGTAATGGTAAAACCGTCAAGCATACAGCTTTCATCTTCGACGCCCGCGAAAGTAACGACCGGGCCGGCGCTGCCTGCCAGCACGGTGCCAGCCACTACCGCCGGGTTGCCGGGATCAATCGAGCTGAGCGTTATGTTCTTGCCGCTGAAATTGATGTTTTCGTGATAAACGCCCTCGCTGAGAACGATTTTGTCGCCGGTTTCTGCTTCGTTTATGGCGTGTCGTATATGGTCGTATTTTGTGCCGCTCGTGGTGTTCTCGATTGGCCCGTCGGCGGTAGCGAAAGATGGAATCACCAGCTCGATACCGTCACCGGTTCCCAGATTGCGAGAGTACTTCTTATCGATGGGATTATTCCAGTGCTCGTGGACGCCCAGGCTCCCCAGTGGCGTTCCGTCGCCTTCCGGATCGTATACCGTGCCGGAAAGCGGATTATCCGCCTGGGCCGCCTCGTGCATGTAATTCTCCGGATTACCTGTCACATCGGTTATAGACGGATTCATTCCATCTTCGTATCGTATGAAGTCCAATCCGACAGAATCAATCGCCACCGGATCCTGCGAAGCAAATAAACTTGAGCACCAGTCATCGCCGAAAGATGCCCATTTTAACACATTACTACTTTGATTTATGGCGGGATATAGTCCGTCTATCATATACAGCAGCGTTTTTCCGCTCAGATGCTCGTGTCCGTTCAAATTGACAAGGCAGTTATATGTGTTCATGCCCCTGCTTCGACCACCGTGATTGTGCAAAGGTTCGGGTGTCCAGCCACCGTTGCTGGAAACGGAAGGAAAATGAACCGATCCGAAATGGTTCTTCGCACATAATGTGACGCCATACAACGAGTGAGGTCGGAGCAGCGCCATATTAATTAAATACTTAGCGCCGGTAACACATCGGGGCAGGTAGGCTGTTCCGGCTCTCGTATTGAGTGGATTGGCCGTATCGCCATTCGCCGCGATGCGCCCATTCCGCGCCAAAGTGGACTTGACTACGAATGTGATATTTTGAAAATCCGGATTGGGATTGTTCTTGATCTTATCATAGATGGGATTACCGATATATCTTGAAGCATCATAAATCGTAATCGCCGAGCCCGGCACGCCTGCCACGTCTATGAGTTGCTTTAGGAGCGAGCAAATTACGTGGGGGCTGGGATTACCTACTCTTGACGACCAGTTTCCGCCGCTGCTATTCTCCTGGTTCATGTTGATCTTGATGGCGATCTTCTCTGGTGCCTGATAGCCGACATCTCCAAGGCCTCTGGTTTGGTTAAAATGTCTAAAAAGCCCATCCCATGCATTTTCATCGCTTGACTCAGCCGTCAGCGTCTGGATGGTTTTGGAGACCATGTAATCAACCGCATCCTGATTGGTGTTATCATCGTCCCACCAACTGCCCGTGGAGCCGTCCCAACTGGTTGCGGCCGGCTCGTGGACCCACACGACGCGTCCGGGATTGATTCCTTTTGCCACGCCCATAGGGCTGTTAGCAGGCTCAGTTGGCGTGAATGCCGCTTCCGCGGGAGCCTGGCCAGTAATGCTCACAGACAACCATACGGTCATCACGCTGACGATGACAAATATCCCAGCAACGATATACCGGGATTGATAAAGATATTTTCTGGCCCTGCGATATGCCATAGCCGAGGCGATCAATCCTGCGATCCAAATCACGAAGCCGCCCGCGAACGGTGCCGCAAAACGCTGGCAGGGATATGTCGCCCGGGAGGGCTTCGGTATTACACGGATTAAAAACCAGACCAGCGAGAAAAACCCCAGGATGGGAAACACCCATATTAACCAGCGGTATTTCCTGTTGCTCTTGAGAACTCTGCCTGTCTTTGGACATTTGACTGGCGTTTGAGCTGAATGCCTGTCGCATTGTGTTTGTTGAGAAGCCGGTGAAACGGATTTTATTTTTCCCAAGAGCATGTTCACGCCTCCACAAATTTCGGCCGCAGCCTTCTTAAATACGTTTATTTCATTATTGTTCATTATACTATCCGGCGTCTAAATATGCAACACGGTTTATATCCGACTGCATTTAAAACCAACCAAAAGGCCAATGAACAAAGTTATTCAACTTATAATAGTATGGTGGTATGAAAACTGTGAGGTGTAAAACAACTAATGCCGGATTAAAAAAGGTTTTGGGGGCACTAACTGTGCCCCCAAAACCAGGAACTTCAACTTACCGGGTTTTTTAATCCGTTACAACATTTTTCGACTACTCAGATGTAGTCTGCTCTAATTACTGAACCGAGAGATAGTCCACATCGTATGCCGCGACAGCTCCGGTTCCGGAGGAACCCATAGCAAGGTAGTTACCATCTATGTCACCGCCAGTGCCTGCCGTAACCTCAAATACCTCCGGCGGCCCGCCATTGGCAGAGATAGTCAATATATGTGTGCCCGCACCACCGGCGACAATATCAATTACAAAGGTATTCCAAGCGGTAGCATCCTCGATAGGGAGTATGTTTGTTGCTACTGCTGATGCAACGTCCTCGGTGTCGACGTAATCCGAAGGTTCAGTACCTACCAAGTTATTCATCACAAGCACATCAGTAGTCTGGTCCTCAAATCCAGGCTCACCGGCCTTGGCAAGGGAGAACGAAATCGGTTCCATGCCTTCCTCGCCGATGCTAATCATGCCCTTGCCGTCATCCCTGATGTGATAGCCAATACCGCCTTCCGGCCATGGTTCGATTCCGGCACCGCCATCCGGGTGCAAATCATCTAGCGGAGCCGAGGTTGCCACGCGGATTCGGAACTCCAATCTTGCACCGTCCAGACCAAAATCGATCGGATGGCTCAAATAGACCTTACGGTTAGTCGGGTCACTCATGCCATAATCCCTCGGATCGCCCGTATCCTGGATGCGCAGGAAGGTCACTCCGTCCTCGATCAGCGTCGCAGCACCACCGGGCATGCCCTCGCCGGGGCCTGTGCCGTCCCACGCGTCTGAACCGTTGTCATGGTCCCACGTATCATCCAGATTACCATCAAACGTATAGCCTGACGGAGCGCCGGCTGGTACACCCAGCAGCTCGATTTCTGCGATCTGCATACTATTGGCACTTCCGGGATCTCGAACGGCCGGGAACATAATCTGATAGTGAGCGTATGCCACGTCATTATCAAACAGTATCGGCGTCGCGTTCTTTGTGAAGCGAGGCCATGCTGCCTCACCGGCGAAATCGACGACATTGCCATCAGCGATCAGCTCATACGGCCCATCGATGCTGTCATTAGAACCGTACAGTTCGAATGAAACCGGGTCACGTTCTGCTGCATCATTCGCCGTCGTTAAAGACAGTCCGGTAACAA
>JBARRE010000087.1:0-7037 GCA_049644065.1 Sedimentisphaerales bacterium
CCGACACGGCGCTCAGGTCGCACGCCTGCGTTGCCCTATCCTCCGTGCCGGCAAGGAGATAGTAAAATTATTGTCGGGCAAAAGCAACAGTGAGTTCCTATTCTTGACAGCAGTACTTGTAGATTTGTGATTCTGCTGGTAGCTGACAAAGCGATAAACGTAATCGGCTGTTCGGGAAGTAAGCAACCAGACTTCCCACAACCTTTGGGACGATACCCTTTTTTCTATCCTTGTTTTTACCTCAAAAAACGCGGAAAAAAGGCCGGGCAAGAGAAAAAGGGCGTCAAATTACAGCGGCAATAAAAAGTAGGAGCACACCGACGGCGGCGGCGGCAAACGTAAGTCTCGACCACATTAAATATCTGGCGACATCCGGCTGCTGGTCCTCGAATTCATAATAGTAGTCGTCCTCCGAATCTGAGTCTTCTTTTGGACGCATGCGGAGCTTAACATAAAAATGTGCTGCGATGGAGATTAGAAAAAGCGGGCCGGCAATAATATAGAGAACTGCGTCCATCGATTCTACTATTTGTCATGAAATGAAAAACTGCTGTTCGTAATCATACTCTCATTCCGCCTGAGGTTCGGTCGGCCCGGGCTTCGGCGGCAAGTTAATCTTTCGACATGCAATTCGTCTTTCCCCGAGCAGATATCCACCGGCAAATAATTGAAAACGATACTCTCCGGGGCCCGGGAAGACGATACCCTGCAAGTTCATTGCCAACGTAACGATTTGCTTAACGTTCTCAAAACGTACTTTCCCCTCGCGTTCGAATATAATTTTCTCCTCTTCCTGGGAATCGAGGAGTCTTATTTTTGCTTCCGTAGTGCCATGCCCATTCGTCAGCTCACAGAAAAAGACAATTTGCGAATGTCTCGCCGGATATCTCGGGGCGTCGATCGTCTGGACAATATCGATAATACTCGGCATCCCGGAGACTTTGTCAAAGATGACCCTGTTGCAGGTTATTACTGATAATAGAATTGGCTGAATATCTGTCATTTAGTCAACCGCATTCCCTATGTTTCCAGGTCATTTATCTTCTGTTTCATTAGCCGGCCCATTTTGAACTTCACGTTTCGTTTGGCCGGGACTCGAACCTGCTCCATAGTTTTCGGATTCTGCGCTTTCCTGGCGGCACGTATTTTCGTCTCGAAAACGCCGAAATCGCGGAATTCCAAGCGGTTATTTTTCGCGAGTTCATCGATGATCTCATCGAGAAAAGACTGAATTACAGGCTTAACCACCGCCCGTTTGGTATTCGTGCTTTCGGCTATTCGGTCAATAACTTCTTTTTTCGTAATTGTCGACATCGCTCACCTCCAGAGTGATTAATGGTAACAGTAGCATAATTCCAACAAGTACACCACAGCAGTCTAACAAATAAAGCCCTTCGAATCAAACAGTTAGTTATTTTCTCCTTAAAAAAGCAATTTAGCAATGAAGATCTCAAACAAATTACGGTTTTTTTCGCCATAATACATAGCGAAAGATCGCCGAGTGGCAGACATCCAGAATCGAGAGCAACAGTCGCTGTGTGAGAAAAAGAGTAATAAAAACGACTTCCTGACGTGAGCCTCCAGCTTCTTCTCGTTTTATTTATAGGAAAATTGTAATTGAGATGAAAATTTGGTATTATTGGATTTGAAGTTGGTCGGAGTCTTTCAGTGAAATATTTAACTGAGAATATCCCTGTTAGTACTATTGTTTCGCTTTTTTCGGAGGAGGATTATCATGTTTAAGAAATCGATTTATCTGGTGTCTCTTATTTTGGTGCTGGGGCTGGCTGCGGGCGCGGCGAATGCCGATATTGCAAGCGGCCTGGTGGGATACTACCCTCTTGATGAAGGGGCGGGTGATACCGCTTTCGACATATCGGGCAACGGGCACGACGGAACCCTCCATAATGGCGTAACATGGATTTCGCCAGGATTTAAGGGCAGCGGAGTCAACGTTGACGGCACGGCAAACAGCAGGATTGAACTTGGAACCTGGAATCCGGCCGAGGGAACGGGGCAAATGTCTCTGGCATTGTGGATCAGGTGGGCCGGTGGAGGCGGAACATATCAAGGCCTGATCGGCAAGAGAGATACATGGCCCGGAGAAACGATGTTTCAGTTCCAGGTCAGGCCAGAAAATGATGGTACTTTTCGGCTTGAAACAGGAACAATTGCGATAGTTTCACCCAATGGTACTATGGCTCCGCTTGTCCAGACATGGGCGCATGTAGCCACCACCTTTGACGGAACCACAGCCAGGCTTTATCTCAATGGCGAAGAGATAATGTCCGGTGGTTTTGCTTTTAATACCGCAGGCGAAGCAGCCAATATGGGCATAGGTTGTGTTACCGGCGGCGGTACAGGTTACAGCGGGAACGGCGAAGTCTTCTCAGGCGATATGGACGAAGTCCGCATCTACAACCGGGCACTGTCGGAGGCCGAAATTCTGGCAACTATGGAAGGCGAAATATGGCCTTACGCCTTTGGCCCCGATCCGGCCAACGGTGCTTTATATTCGGATTCATGGGTAACTCTTAGCTGGTCGCCGGGAGAGACTGCAGTTTCGCACGATGTGTACATGGGCGATAATTTCGCAGACGTGAACGACGGCACTGCCGAGACATTCCGGGGCAATTATACAACAACTTACCTCATTGCCGGTTTCCCCGGATATCCTTACCCGGAGGGTCTTGTTTCAGGTACAACTTACTACTGGCGAGTCGATGAGGTCAATGATGCGGATCCAAACAGTCCGTGGAAGGGCAAGGTCTGGAGTTTTACAGTTCCACTCAAGACCGCTTCCAATCCCAATCCCGCTGACGGTGCTAAATTTATCGATCCGGATACAAACCTTAGCTGGAGCGCAGGCCTTGGCTCGAAATCTCACACCGTGTATTTCGGCGACAATTTTGACAGTATCTATAATGCCGTTGGGGGCCCGTCTCAGGCAGATACAACCTATGACCCCGGCCCCCCCCTTGAGTTTAATAAGACTTACTACTGGCGTGTCGATGAGTTCGATATCTTCGCAACGCATAAAGGCGAAGTCTGGAGCTTTACAACAGCAGGTGCCGGCGGAGGTATCAAAGGAGATTACTACAGAGGTACGGATTTAAGGGATCTCGTGCTGACCCGCATGGATCCTCAAATCAACTTTAGCTGGGGCGAAGGTTCGCCGGATCCGTTGATCAATGTCGACCTGTTCTCAGTCAGATGGACCGGCGAGGTGGAGGCGGCATATACCGAGACCTACACTTTCTACACTTTGAGTGACGACGGCGTGCGTTTGTGGATCGATGGCCAACAGCTTATCGATGACTGGAACGACCACGGAGACCTTGAGAACAGGGGGAATATTGACCTAGTTGCCGGGAACGTGTACAGCCTTGTATTGGAGTATTATGAGAATGTTGGCGGCGCAACGGCACAACTACGCTGGTCAAGTCCGTCCACTCCAAAGGCCCTTATTCCACAGGCCGCCCTCTCGCCGCCTGTAAAGGCCGGCAGCCCAAATCCGCCTAATGGTGCGGTAGATGTAAAGCAGACACCAATTCTTAAGTGGAGTGCCGGAGACGATGCTGTTTCGCACCAGTTCTATTTCGGAGCTGATGAAGAGGCCGTGAAAAACGCCGATACAGCTTCGCCTGAGTACAAAGGCCCTATAGAGCTTGGCGCCGAGAGCTATGACCCGGGATTACTTGAGTGGAATACTACTTACTACTGGCGTATTGATGAAGTTAATGATGTCAATCCCGATAGTCCGTGGATAGGCAGCGTCTGGAGCTTTACGACGGCTGACTTCCTGGTAGTGGATGATTTTGAAGACTATGACTCCGGCAACAACCAGATATGGTACTCTTGGCATGATGGGCTGGGCTATGGCGTTCCGGGTACTGAACTTTACTTTGCCGGTAACGGAACAGGTTCAGCCGTAGGCTGGGACAGTACTCCTTCATATACCGAGGAAACTATCGTTCACGGAGGCAACCAATCTATGCCTTTATATTATGACAACAATATCTTAAAGTATTCAGAAGTAGAGTTGACGCCGACTTATCCGCGTGACTGGACCGAAAAGGATGTTAACACATTAACGATTTGGTTCAGAGGCAATCTTGCAGGTTTCGTAGAAGAGCCGGCCGGCACATATACGATGACCGCATCCGGTACGGATATTTGGGACACGGCTGACGAGTTCCGCTACGCCTTCAAGCAATTGTCAGGCGCTGGGACAATTTCTGCGCAGGTGCTTAGCGTTCAGAACACGAACGGCTGGGCCAAGGCCGGTGTGATGATTCGTGAGACGCTGGAACCCGGCTCAAAACATGCCTTTATGGATATTACGCCCGGTTACGGTGCTTCCTTCCAGGTTCGTAACACTATTGACGGCACCAGTTTCCAACAGAGCCAGATCGGGATTACCGCGCCGTACTGGGTAAAAGTAGAACGTGACGCAGCAGGTTACTTTTCGGGCTACCATTCGGCTGACGGCGTCACATGGCAGCAGATACAGGAGGCGCCGCCGGTGCTCATCCCGATGAGCCAGAATGTCTATATAGGCCTGGCAGTGACCAGTCATAGTGCTGGTGTGACATGCAAGGCCGAATTCTCCGACGTTCAGATAACCGGCTCGGTTAGTCCGCCAATGTGGACGCATCAGGCTATTGGCGCAACTATGGCCAGTAATGACCCTGAGCCGATGTATGTTGCCCTCAATGGCAATGCTGTGATCTATCACGATAATCCTAATGCAGCACAGATAGACACCTGGACGAAATGGGATATCGACCTGCAGGCGTTTGCAGACCAGGGCGTGAACCTTACCAATGTCAATACTATTGCTATTGGTTTCGGCGACAAGATGAATCCACAGGCTGGTGGTTCAGGCACGATGTACTTTGACGATATTCAGTTGCTTCCGGAACCTTAACCGGAGCAAAAGCCGGCACTTTAAGCCGGGATTGTGCTGCGTTCTGCGTACCGCGTACTGTACGACTCAGAACACAGCACGATGAACTCAGAACGAATTTATACTATTATGAACAAACGAAGCGGCTTTACCTTGATAGAACTGCTGGTTGTTATCGCTATCATTGCGGTGTTGATGGCGATATTGATGCCGGCATTAAACAGGGTCAGGGAGCAGGGTAAGCGCGCTGTGTGTCTCAGCAACGTTAAGCAGTTAGGGCTTGCATGGGTTCTATATACAGATGATAACGATGACAAAATCGTTAACGGCTGCACCGGCAGTGGGGGCGAAAATCCAATACCTGCTGATGAAGACGGCTGGGTACACTGGGCCGGCTATAGCGACGAGACCAGCGAAGCCGACCAAATAACGGCTGTCAAAGACGGAGCTTTATTCCCATATGTCAAGAGCGAAAGACTTTACAAATGCCCGACCGGCCTGCGGGGGGAGATGCGTACGTACGCCATAGTCGATTCTATGAACGGCTGGCCGAGCGGGCCGAATATTAAAAACAGGATGGATATTCGCAGACCGGGCGAGAGAGTCGTTTTTATTGATGAGGGTTGGGCAACATTTGCCAGTTGGAGCGTTCCTTATGACAATGAGGCCTGGTGGGGTTCGGTCGTCACACAAGCGGGCATACTTGCGGCTGACAATCGCCATAAGGACCCGCCGCCGGTCCGGCACGGAAACGGCACAAACTTTTCATTTGCAGACGGGCACAGTGAATACTGGAAGTGGAAAGACCCGCGTACGATAAGCTATGGCAAGCTGGAGGTCGGCTCCGGCCCCAGCCAGGCGGGTAATCTGGATTTGCACAGGGTTCAGAAGGCAGTGTGGGGCGAATTAGGCTATACCGTATCACCCTGGTAATGGATTGAGCGGTCTTCAATTATTTGTTATTCTAAGAAGCGATATGCATGATGCAATCGCGAAACATTGTGATGAGCTGAACCGCTGCAACCAGCGAGGGGGGCGGATGTTGTCAGTCTTAGATTTACTTGCTGCGAAAACTCTGGACCTGGATTTGGCGGCTTACCTAATGGCTCGCATTAGCACCGGCTCGTCTTTCATGGTTGGTTCGGTGCCGGGCGGAGCAGGCAAGACTACTGTGATGTGTGCCCTGCTGAATTTTGTGCCGGTAGATGTTCCGCTGATTGCTGCAACACCCGAAGCTGTGCATGAGGCGGCCGGTACCCGTACTTGTTACGTCTGCCACGAAATAGGTTCCGGGTATTACTTCGCTTATTTGTGGGCGGATGAATTAAGGACTTATTGCGGATTATTCGAACATGGACATATGCTTGCAACAAATCTACACGCAGATAACCTGGAGCAAGCCAAAAATCAAGTCTGCAATACTAACGGTGTGCCAGGCGAGCATTTTAACAAATTCGAGTTGCTTATTTTTCTGCGCGTTGAGGACGGTTATCTCAAAACCAATCGCTGGATTGAAGAGGTTTATTCAGGTGACGGTTCATCTGGTCCTAGATTGATTTTTCATGCAAATGATAAAAAAACACTCGATGAAAATGCAAAGCACTACCTGGCCGATCCACAATATGTTACTGCATGCCGGGACTTTCTGACGAAGATACCGCCGAATGTGCGTACTATCGAGGACACACGTCGGCACGTAGTGGAATTCCTTAACCGGATAAAATAATATCGAACCTGAAAAACAGTTTTTAATACGGAGATAGATTTATGAAATACCGCCGGTTGGGTAATACGGAGATGAGTGTCTCGGTCATTGGAATTGGAACATGGCAGCTCGGTGGAGAGTGGGGCAAGAATTTCGAACAGGCCGAGGTCGACGCGATGATCGACAAAGGCGCCGAGCTGGGCATAAATCTGATCGATACCGCGGAGTGTTATGGAGACCATCTCTCGGAAGAGTTGGTCGGCCAGGCCATAAAAGGCCGGCGGGACAAGTGGATAATCGCCACCAAGTTCGGTCACAAGTTCAAGCCGAACTTCGAGCGGGAAAATCTGTTCGAAGCCGCTCAGGTTCAAAAGCAGCTTGAGGACTCGCTGAAGGCGCTGCGGACCGACTATATCGATCTTT
>JBARRE010000088.1:0-3556 GCA_049644065.1 Sedimentisphaerales bacterium
GGCAAGCTATAATTTCTCTTTGTCATAGGCGTACAATTTTTCCGTACAAGTAGCCTATGCAAATATGAGGTTAAAGGAGTTTTTAACACATCCTTGAATGGAAAGGAAAATGGACATGAAAAAGACAAATCTGTTATCCAGGATTTTTACCTGCTTATTGCTAATATCTCTTGTTATCTCGTTGGCAAGAGCTCAGCAAGCCGAACAGGAAGCGGAGAATATTCTGGACGCCACAGGTGTAAAGGGTGGTGTCGTTGTCCATATCGGCTGTGGTGACGGTCGCTTGACTGCTGCGTTATACGCAAACGACAGCTACATCGTTCAGGGTCTTGACAACGATGCGGAAAACATCATAAAAGCCCGTAAGCACATCCGTTCACTCGGCCTGTACGGCAAGGTATCTGTCGACCAATTGAGAGGCGGCCACCTTCCGTATATTGACAACTTTGTCAACCTCGTTGTCTCGGAAGATATAAGTGAGATTCCAATAGGTGAGATCCTGCGAATACTTGCCCCTAAAGGCGTTGCATACATTAAGAAAGCCGGTCAGTGGATCAAAGCTGTCAAGGAACGTCCGGTAGAGATTGACGACTGGACACATTACTTATACGACGCCAGCGGCAACGCCGTAGCTAAAGATTCGGTCGTCGGCCCGCCCCGCCGGATGCAGTGGGTAGGCAGCCCGAAATGGGCGAGAAGTCACGAACACTCTGCGAGTCTCAACGCGATGGTCTCGGCGAACGGACGGATATTCTATATTATGGATGAAGGACCGAGGGACTCAATCCAGCTTCCTCCGCGATGGTTCCTGACCGCGAGAGACGCCTTCAACGGGACTGTCCTGTGGAAACGCGAGCTGCCGGACTGGTACAACCATCTGTTCCCGCTCAAGAGCGGCCCTTCAAGACTGACCCGACGTCTCGTCGCTATCGGCGATGAAGTATATACAACGCTTGGCATCAATGCCCCGCTGAGTGCTATCGATGCGGCAACGGGAAAAACGATTCGCACATACGAGGGCACCAGAACCGTCGAGGAGCTCGTTTCCACGAACGGCGTATTGTTCCTCGTCGTCAATCCCGACCGCGAGCCGGTCGCCTACCAGCAGGAAAATGCGAATTGCTGGACGGAGCGCGACCGCGCAAGCAAGCGATGGGGCTGGGATGCAACGGTCGATGAGCTAATGGCTGTCGATGCCGGGACAGGCGAGATTCTCTGGAAACACGAGAGCAGAATCGTGCCGATGTCGCTGGCGGCCGATACTCAGCATGTGGTTTTCCACGATGGAGAGGCGGTCGTGTGCATCGAAGCCGGTACCGGCAATCAACTCTGGCGAACACCCGTCCAGCGCAGCTCGCTCATCCCAACCGGCTGGTCGCCGTCTATGGTAATGTATAAGGATGTGGTCCTCTTCTCAGGACAGAAGCGCTCTCTTGTGACCCTATCGGCCAGGGACGGCAAACAACTCTGGTCGTCCAAACTGCATCCCTCCGGCCACTTCTGTCCCGAAGACATCTTTGTCATCGACGGGCTGGTCTGGTCGGGTGACATTGCCAGCGCCAGGCCGCGATCTACAGGCATGTTTACCGGCCGGGACCCTCACACGGGCGATGTGAATCGTGAATTCTCCCCCGACGTAGAACCCTTCGCCGTTATGCACCAGCGTTGCTATCCGAGCAAGGCGACGGAGAAGTACATCATGCCGTCATGGATCGGCACGGAGTTTATCGATCCACGCACGAAAGAGTGGGAAATCCACCACTGGGTCCGCGGCGGATGTTTCTATGGAATGATGCCCTGCAACGGCCTGGTTTACGCTACGCCTAATGCCTGCGCCTGCTACTATCAGTCAAAGCTGGATGGTTTCAACGCACTGGCCCCGGCGGCAGAAACAAAACGTCCTGCTCCTTCGGACGCAGATCGTCTGCAGCGAGGACCTGCATACGATAAGATACAAGATACGAGAGACGGAACACTCCGAACTGCCGACTGGCCAATGTACCGCCATGACACCAGGCGCAGCGGATGTGCCGGAACAATGGTTCCTACAGCACTGAAACATGCATGGCAGACCGAACTCGGCGGACGCGTTACTCAGCCTGTAGTGGCGGATGGGAAATTGTTTGCCGCATCGGTGGATACGCACACAGTACACGCCCTGGATGCAGCTTCCGGCGAGAAGCTCTGGAGCTACACCACCGGCGCGCGTGTGGACTCGCCTCCTACGCTGTACAAGGGGCGCGTGCTGTTCGGCTCGGCCGACGGCTGGGTTTACTGCCTGCGCGCTTCGGATGGGGCGCTTGCCTGGCGATTCCGGGCAGCCCCGCATGACCTGCGGCTGATGTCGTACGAGCAACTCGAATCCGTATGGCCCGTCTCAGGCAGCGTACTGATCCAGGACGGCGTCGCCTACGCCCTGGCGGGCAGGTCAATGTTCCTGGACGGCGGTATGCGAATGTTGCGTCTCGATCCGCTGACCGGAAAGAAACTCTCTGAGACAATACTGGACGACCGTGATCCCAGAACGGGCAAGAACCTACAGTCGAGAATCCAGCAAAAGAAAATGCCCGTCGCCCTGCCGGATATCCTATCGAGCGATGGTAAGTTTGTATACATGAGGTCCCAGCGGTTCAACATGGACGGACGCCGTGCCGTCATCGATCCCGAGCACCAGACCGACCAGGAAGGCGAAGGGACACATCTGTTCTGCCCCACGGGATTTCTTGACGACTCGTGGTTCCATCGCTCATATTGGGTATACGGCAAGAACGCCGGCGAAGGTTGGGCGGAGTGGTCCGTCGCTGCAAGGCTCGTCCCGGCCGGACGGATTCTTGCCTTTGACGATAAGCATGTCTATGGCTATGGACGTCATCCGCAATTCCTTTGCAATTCTTCCGCGCTTGAATACCGGCTCTTTGCCGCCGATAAGACATTCGATCCCGATCGTGCCGCCCGCGTCAATAACGTCAAAATCCCGCAGAACGTAGTTAACTGGAAGAACCGTGCCAAGCGCCCGGAGCTTGATCTCAGCGCCGTGAGTCGCAAATGGTTGGTTGAGAAGCCCGATGTGATTGCCAAGGCCATGGTCCTGGCGGATCAAACGCTGTTTGTCGCCGGTCCGCCGGATGTCGTGGATGAAGAGAATATCTGGGGCCGCACTCTTGAGCCGGGAGTGCAGGCAAAGCTAAAAGCTCAGAGTGCCGCTCTCGAAGGGAGTCAGGGAGGTTTGCTCTGGGCAGTATCGACCTCTGACGGAGAGAAACTGGCCGAATACAAACTCGAAAGCGTGCCTGCTTTTGATGGTATGGCCGCTGCCAACGGGCGGCTCTATCTTTCAATGAAAAATGGCTGCATCTTGTGCATGGCCGGAAAGTAGTAAAATGAAGAACTCAGTGACACGAAGACAATTTCTAAAGGCGACAACTGCCGTCGGAGCAACGGCACTCGGACAGCCTGCGCTTGGGAATATTCTCGCACAGGCACGAAGTCCCAACGGCAAGGCCTCTCAAGCAAGTAGAAATGTGCTGTTCATTGTCGTTGACGACTTGAACCATTC
>JBARRE010000089.1:0-13703 GCA_049644065.1 Sedimentisphaerales bacterium
GTCCGGAAATCCTCGAAATCGGCAAAGATCCGGATTATATCTATCAGCCTGAGCTTGCGACCGATCAACGTGGCGCCCGTTATCTCGATGACACGGAAATAGAACTCTGCTCCGAATCGATGCCTCAGGCTCGGATAAAACACGCCGTCTTCGATCACGATGGGACAGTGAGTACGTTAAGGCAGGGCTGGGAGCAGGTAATGGCGCCGGTGATGATTAAGGCGATTCTCGGCGACAAATACGAAACCGCCGTTGAGACCCTCTATCACCAGGTGCGAAACCGCGTCCTCGACTATATCGACCAGTCAACGGGTATCCAGACGATTGTGCAGATGGAAGCGCTGGTCGAGATGGTCAAAGAGTTCGGCCTTGTTCCCGGCGACGAAATACGCGACAAGTTTGGCTACAAGGAAATCTACAATGACGCTTTGATGGAGCTTGTCAATAAGCGAATCGAGAAATTCAAACGCAGCGAGCTCGATATTAATGACTATACCATCAAGGGCGCGTTGGAATTTCTGGAAGCACTGCGGAAAAGGGGCATAAAACTTTACCTGGCCAGCGGGACCGATTGCGACGATGTTGTCGCCGAGTCCAAATCGCTTGGCTACGCGGAGCTTTTTGACGGCGGGATTTACGGCAGCGTTGGCGATGTAGCAAAATATTCAAAGAAGATGGTCATCGAAAAAATCATGACCGACAACAACCTGCAGGGGCCCGAATTAGCCGTCTTCGGCGACGGGCCGGTCGAGATTCGGGAATGCCGAAAGCGTGATGGCATCGCCGTCGGTATCGCAACCGATGAGATCCGCCGCCACGGACTGAATCCCGAAAAACGAACTCGACTCGTTAAAGCCGGCGCTCATATCATCGTTCCCGACTTTTCACAGCAGGATAAATTATTAAAGTTGTTGTTTCCGGAGTGACACCCCGGCGTTCTTTGATGCGAGGTTAAAATATGCCGATATTCGAATACAAGTGCAATAAATGCGGACATACGATGGAGTTTCTCGAAAAGACACGGGCTCCTCGAAAACATACCTGCGACAAGTGTTACAGCTCCGATGTGCAAAAACTGCTCTCGGGCTTTGCCGTCGGGCGCAGCAAATCAACGAACCAAGCCTGTGAGACGTGTCCAAGCGGCCCATGTCCGACCGATTTCTGTCAGGGCGGTTCCTGTCCTAATAGCCTGTGACGGCGAAAATTCCGCCGCTTACTTTTCATAAACGGTCTGATCGCGGTCTTGCTGCGCCGTACGGTTTGCCCGGGCATTACACTTTTTCAGCTTCCGCTAATTGGCCGGCTTTTTTACTCGGCTCAAGATCGACAATCGGGCGGGCCTGTGTGTGCCCCGGTGCCTTGAGTGCCTGCGGGCTTTTCTGACAGGCGTTTATGTCTGCGAAAAGTCCTTCGAACCGGTCGAGTGCCCTGGACAAATCGGGCAGTTTTTTGAGGCATTTGCCGGTGTGCTCGACCAGGAATTCCACCGGTTTGTAGCGGTCGAATGAGCCAAACTCAGGTCCGGCAGCCGCGAAGTACTCCTCGACTTGCCGGACAAGACGTTTCGACTGACTATTAATGCTTACGGTCTCGTCCGGTGCCGTCAGTGATAACCGCTTTTTTCGCGGCAATTTATAGCATAGATTGATGAGCCCGAAATATGTCGGCCAGCCGATCAAATCCTCAATACTCCCTTCCCCGTTATTAATATATTTATCCATCGTAAGGATGCCGCAACCTCGCAAAAGCTCGGACTCGCGGAGTTGTTCGAGTCTCTTTTGTCCCCCGTCCACATCCATGAGCACCACGACATTGCCCTTGTTGGCTCCGAACAGACCCAGGAAGGCGCCGATTTTCTCGCCGCCCCCACACGGCACGATCTTCCATGAAGAATCCAATCCGGCCCGGCCTTTCTCGTTCAGCCGGGTTGAGAACCAGTTGAGATAAAACGCCTCGGTCATGTTCTCGACAAGCAGTGTTTTGTGCCCCGTGACCATCGACCGCATCATTTCGTAGCCCAACGCCGCACGCAGCGGGATAAGGGTATCGGCGTCTGTGCTGAAGACCTTTTCGCCGACCTTCGTGCCGAGATATTTTTCACTGCCGTCATCTCCTGTCGAGATAATGTCTTCGACAGTTCTGGTCCGCTGAAGGTTATTGGCATCGACCATGAACGGCGAATGGGTCGTGTAAATCACTTGGTAATGCGGCTCAAGCTCCTGCGAAATATAACGGAGAAGGTCTTCCTGCGCTTTTGCGTGCAGTCCGATACCGGGGTCGTCCAGCAATACAAACAGATTGTCCCCGAAGGTCCTTTTAACCTGGGAGAACCACACGAGGAACGAAAAGAACCATGCGAAGCCTGTGCTCCGCTCATCAAAATTCAGCGTTAGGTTATGTCTGGTATTGAGGATACGTGTCTCTAAAATCTGTCCCTGGTCGAATGGAGGCGGGTCCTGCAGTTTTCCGGAGTGTAGCAGGAAGGACACTCGCAGAGTTGTGTTCTGGCTCCAGTATCTGGAAATCTGCTCGGTAATCGGCGCCGAGGCCGCCTCCAGGTCCGCAATCAATTCCTCGGAATTATCGATGCTCGTTAAGTGTTCGGGCCTTGTCCCCACCAGGTCGAGCAGTGCCAGGAATACGCGTTCCGGGCCAGAGAGCTTGCCGCGCTCCTGCTTCTTGATAATGTAGTCGATAGCGATGCGGCCATCCATAATATTGCACTTGGAGAAATACAGGAACTTCGGCAAAAGCTTCTCCATTTTTGCCTGGACAGATGCCGGCATCGAGACCTTTTGCGATGACTTGCCATCTTCAAACACCCATCGCTGTCCCGGATAGTAACCTTTGCGGATTTCCACAATATTGGATTTTACGGCACCGGCACCGAGTTGGTCCACGAGCGCTTTTACGTCCTTGTCTTCAAGCTCCCATCTGGTGATCAACGCATCGTCAGGCTTTGTGCTCGCACGATGCTCGTATTCCTTACGCCGCCGCCTTGGATACTCCAGCAGTACATCGAATTCGCCCAGTTCGGCTACATCCGAATTCAGCTTGTGCAGAGCTTCGAGCAGCGAGGTTTTGCCTGCCTCGTTTTTCCCGACAAGGCATGTCACCGGACAAATATCGAACCACGTAGAATCTTCGGCACACTTGAAATTTTTGACTTGCATAGACTTGAGTTTCATCGCAACACTCCATTCAAAAAAGACAACTCCTTCCATGTTGATACCCGCCGCCCAATGCCTGTGCATGGCTGACGGGCATATCGAGATCATTCGATCTCAACGTAACAGCAATAAACTAATACAATTTTCCGGCATAAACAAATAAATTTTTTCATATTTCACTTTTTAATGCCGGAAAAATGTACAATTGTGCTGTACAGGACTTGTTCTAAATTAAGCTAAGCTGCAGGTAATAAGGGTCCAACGTGCTTATTATCCAGGCTCCTGGATTCAGAAAAAGCTGCCGCACTTAAATATCTTAAGGATTAGGTTCAGGCGGCGGGGCGGGCTGAGTTTTTAACAAATATTTGTTTAAGCATCATTGGTTTTTTTCGGCTCTGCTTGTTGAGGATTTTTGTTCTGAGTATTTGGTTGTGATTTGTTTAGGAGTTGCTCGATAACCTCTTTGGTTGTTATCTCGTTGTCCGGCGAGGATACTATCGAGTGAATCCCGTCGAATAACCAGTACGCACTTGACATGTTGTACTCCACGGAGTCATCTTCTATACCCGCGTATGCGCCAAAGGGTGTAAGGAAGATTATTAGTGCTGCGAAACTCAGGAGAAGGAAGCCGGCGAAGAAACCCAGAAAGCCTGCGAAGAGAATATCGAATATTTTCGGGAATGTTACCTTAAACTGGCTGGTAAATAATATGTAGGTTAATCCGTGCAGGATTAAAAAAGCCCCTGTCGCAAGGATTATCAGAGTCAGTGCTTCACAGCATTGGATATTGCCTGCTTCCTCAGGCAAAAAATTAAAAATCGGCTTAGCCAGGAAAAGGGCTGCATAGATAGCGATTAGGATATTGAACAGCATAGCCCACATCTCGTAGAAACCGATTTTAATGGCGTACCAGGTAAGAAGTCCGCCGGCTAATATACCTGCCAATAATACCATAAACTTTACCCTGTTACTCTTTTTAGTTCTTCGAGGCTTGTCATCCCTGACGATACCTTTTTTAAGCCTTCTTTCCTTAGCTTAGTCCTGCTCTTTCTCTTGCCTTTGTTTTTCAATTCATCAATCAGTGCTTTGTTATCGGCAATACCGGCCTTCATTTCGTCGGTTACCGGCAGAATATCCAAAATCGCCATCCTTCCAAAATAGCCGGTTCCGTCACATCGCCGGCAACCTTTGGCATCGAACATATTTGCATAGTCAACATCTTTACTTTGAAATTCCCGGATTAGGCCCTCGGTTAGTTCTGCCGGTCTTTTGCAATGTTCGCAAAGCCGGCGAACCAATCTTTGTGAGACCAGAAGACTTAGTCCCGATGACAGCAAAAGGGGTGATACGCCCAAATCCAGCAGTCTGATCAGGGCCGCCGTGTTACTGTGACAGTGCACTGTTGCCAGCACAAGATGGCCGGTCTGCGATGCTCGGAGGGCAATCTCTGCAGTTTCTTCATCACGTATTTCGCCTACACATATAACATCCGGGTCCTGCCTGAGGATGCTGCGCAAGGCTTTTGCGAATGTAATATCGGCTTTGGGATTGATTTCAATCTGACTGGTTTCCGGCAGCATTGCCTCGATCGGGTCTTCCACCGTGATGACATTTCGTGTAAATCTGTCAATCTCGTTGAGCATTGCGTACATAGTAGTGGTTTTGCCGCTGCCGGTAGGGCCGCACATTAAAATCATGCCGGATGGTTTTTTTATGGCACTTTGGATCATTGAATATTGCTTTTCTGCAAGTCCCATATCAGCCAGTGTAAAGGTGCTTGCTGCCTGGTTCAGTACCCTTATCGACAGTTTTTCGCCGTTGAGGACGCCGGCGCTTGCTACTCGAAACGAAGCGCTTGTGTCACCTTTTTTTGCTATGAACGCGCCATCCTGAGGTCTTCGTTTTTCGGAGATGTCCATACCTGAAACGGCCTTTATGCTGCTTATAACCGCTTTGCAGGTCTCGGTTTTGATTTCATTTACTGTTCGAAGGACACCGTCAATCCGCAGTCTGATTTTGAATATTGACTCGCTCGACGGATCGATAAGAATATCACTGGCCCGCTGGTCAAGAGCATTGGCTATAACTTGTTCTGTTAAATCGAGGATGTGGCTGTCTTGTCGTTTACCACTGCCGTGGCCGTATATCTCTTTAATACTTCTTCCCGACGAATCAAGAAGTTTTATCGTAGATGATTGTATGCGCAGTCCGGGCTTAATAGAGCGTATATTGGTAATGATGTTTCTTAGCTGTTCTGCTATTGTCTCGAAAAGACTGCTGTCGCTTTTCGAAGACTTTTTTGCCGTATCTACTATTATCAAAACAAGAAAAAGTATGGGTCCTGCGAAAAGACTGATAATATAGGAAATTGATTTGTACTTTTTTGGAACTAATGGGCTGAATTGAGCACGTTGAACAAAGTACAGGCACAAGTAAAACCATGTCAAAAAAAAGAAAAGCCTGATTGGATTAAAAGGCAGCGATATTTCAAGTGAGACTGAATTAACCTCCGCCGGCAGGTGGAGAAAGCCTGGTAGAATAGTCTGAATAAAATCCAATATTTGCATATATACTTTTTCTCCCGGCAAATATGGAACATAAAGCAATAAATCACTATACTGACACGTTTTGTCGGCATTGGCAAGCTAAAATTCTTTTAATTCTGTAAATCTTAGCAGGCGTTTCCGTCAGCATTCAAATCTGTGGTTGTATTTTTTATCCCTCGCGAATTGGAAAAATTCTTGTGGTTACCTGTAAAATAGAAACCAGCTTAAATATCTTCGAGTTCAGCAAGAAAAGAGTCAGAGTCATCGAGTTCCAGTTCAGGGAAACTGCCGGATAATTCATTTGCCGGGGCCTTTTGTGCGGGTGGTTTCTTAGGGGCCGGTGTTGTCTTGGGCTGTTGAGGGGGGACGATCTTTTTAGGCTCTCCGTCAATCTGCAGCAGGAACGTAAGCGGCCCTATCGTTAAATAATCACCTGCCTGAACTGTTGCCTCGCTGATACGTTTGCCGTTAAGGAAAGTGCCGCCGCGCGAGTCGAGATCGCGGACTTTCAATGACTCGTTGTTCTGGCTCAAATTGCAGTGCCTTCTGGAGACGACCATAAGGGGAATGCACAAGTCACAATCGTGACGTCGGCCGACTATCGTAATGTTGCTCGGCAAGGAGAAATTTTTCTTTGAACCGTCTTTCTTAAATAGAACTAAATTCACGTCCACTCTGGTTTCCTCCTTATTCATTTGTGCTTTGCCAAAGCTAATGCTATTATACAGGCAAAATCGCTATATAGCAACAAAAATCGGAAGATAAATAATGTTGACAGATTTGGACTGCTGGATTAAATTCCCGTTAGTTAACTCTAAATAAGGATTTGAGCACAGAAAGATTGGAAATACCGGATATATCTATGGCAAAAGTTACGCTGCCCGACGGCAGCATATTAGCGGTCACTGACGGCACGACAGCAAAGCAAATGGCTGAACAGATAGGGCCGGGGCTCGCAAAAGCTGCCGTGGCCGCGAAGATAGATGGCCGATTGGTCGATTTATCCACGCCTCTCAACGGCGAGGTTGCAGTTCAAATAATCACCACCCGGGACGATGAAGGCATTGAAGTAATGCGTCATAGCTGCGCACATATCATGGCAGAAGCAATATGCACCATTTGGCCCGATACGAAACTTGTCTATGGCCCGACGGTCGAAGACGGATTCTACTATGACGTAGATCTTGATGAGCCGATTCGGCCGAACGATTTCGAGCGTATTGAAAAGAAAATGGCCGAAATCATTAAAGCCGACAAACCGTTTGCTCGCACGGAAATGACCAGGGCCGAAGCCGCCCGGAAGCTGGCGGGCGACAAGTACAAAACCGACAATATAACCCACGCAGACAGTGACATTATTAGTTTTTATACGCACGGAGACGGCTTCGAGGATTTGTGCCGGGGTCCGCACGTGCCCAGCACGGGAAATGTAGGAAGCTCCAGGGTCATGTCCGTAGCGGGCGCTTATTGGCATGGCGACCCGACGCAAAAAATGCTTCAGCGGATCTATGGCACTGCCTGGCCGACCAAAAAAGATCTTGATGATTACCTGCATAGATTGGACGAAGCGAAAAAGCGGGACCACCGCATTTTGGGCAAACAACTCGACCTGTTTAGTTTCAACGAAGCCGGCCCGGGCTTTGCGTTCGTTCACCCGAAAGGCATGATTATCTGGAACGCCATCGTGGATTTCTGGCGCGGCGTTCATAATCGATACGGGTATGAGGAAATCCGCACGCCGATCATTCTTAACGAGGAGCTCTGGCATAAGAGCGGCCACTGGGACAATTACAAAGAGAATATGTACTTCACTAATTTCGACGATACGGACTTCGCCATCAAGCCGATGAATTGCCCCGGCGGATGTCTGGTTTACAAGAACCGGCAGCATTCGTATCGCGAATTTCCGATGCGCGTTGCCGAGCTGGGCCTGGTGCATCGGCACGAGGCCAGCGGTGTCATGCACGGGCTTTTTAGGGTCAGGCAATTCACACAGGACGATGCCCATATCTTCTGTACGCCCAATCAGATCGAGGCTGAGATCATCGGAGTCATCGAGTTGACTTTCGAGATGTATCAGGCGTTCGGGTTCGAAGATTTCCACATCGAGCTGTCCACCAAGCCCGATAAGCATATCGGCTCGGATGAGATTTGGGAGACGGCTACAAACGCCCTCGAAGACGCCCTCAAGCAGAAAAATATCGATTACAAAATCAACGAGGGCGATGGCGCGTTTTATGGTCCGAAGATTGATTTCCACATAAGGGACTGCCTCAAAAGGTCCTGGCAGCTCGGCACGATTCAACTGGACTTTTCTATGCCGGAGCGTTTCGGCCTGCTCTATACCGACAAGGATAATATCGAAAAGACACCGGTTATGATTCACCGGGCCGTTTTGGGTTCTTTCGAGCGTTTTATCGGCATTTTGATAGAACACTATGGCGCTAATTTCCCGCTTTGGCTCTCGCCGGAGCAGGTAAGGATCCTTCCGATAAGTGAAAAAAGCAATGACTATGCGAGCCAGGTTGAGCGTAAGCTGAAAAATTCTCACCTGCGCTGCAGCACAGACAACTCGGACGAGAAGATAGGCGCCAAAATCGCCAAAGCCCACGGCGAAAAGCTGCCATATATGCTCGTGGTCGGTCCAAAAGAGGCCGAGGCCGGTAATGTCAACGTTAGGATCCGAGGCATTCAAGAGAATAAAACGGTTGAGACTGACGATTTTTTAAGAAACGTAGGAAATAAAATCGCCGATAAAAAAATAGATTTGGCGTTATGAGATTTATCAGTTACAATCAGTGATTGTAAATTTAATTAAGGGCAACCGTTAAGGATTCACTCTTTTATAGAAAGGTAAGGTGACGCACAATAAGTAAACAAAGCTTAAAGGTAAATGGGGGAATAAAGGCCAAATTAGTCAGGCTGATTGACGGGGAAAACAATCAGGTAGGGGTTGTAGAAATACATGAGGCGATGTCCAGGGCACGTGACGCTGAGCTGGACCTTGTAGAGGTTGCTCCTACGAGCGACCCGCCGGTTTGCCGCATAATGGATTACGGCAAGTGGTTATATGAGCAAAAGCGCAAGACTCGCGAGGCTCATAAGAAAAGCTCCCGCCATACCGCGACACTCAAGGAAATCAGACTCAGGCCTGAAACCGACAAGCGCGACCTGGAAATGAAGCTCAATCACGGGCGTGAGTTTCTGGAAAAAGGCCATAAGGTGCAATTCACAATGTTCTTTCGCGGACGCCAGATGCTGCACCGAGATCGTGGCTATGCAGTACTCGAGGAGATTACAGAATCGTTGCAGGATATGGCAAAGATCGAACGGCCGGCAAGAATGGCTCACAGGCGGATGACTTTATTGCTTGTCCCAAGAAGCTAACTATCAGCACATTTTGCTTGTCCCGGCACAGGTTTTCTCACAGTTCAGATCATCTGACCACAATAAAAGGCAGCCATAGGGGCTCCTCGCGAAGAATTTAGAATACAGAATTCTGAATTCAGAAGTCTTCTGGAGAAACGGAATCCCTATACCCAATCCGCTATCCGCTTTTTTTCTATGCTATCTACTAATTCTCTACCCACGATCCAATTATTTTCACTATTTTAAGTATTGATGGGAAAATGTACCGCTATGGGGCTTTTTTGATTTATAATCTCTTATGATTCGTATATAATTCCCGGGCCAAAAGCCGATAAAGTTATTGGTGTGCTTGCTATTACAATATTAAGAGCCTGAGTAAGGCAGTATAAGGCTGGTTTAAGCGAATTTGAAAAAATAGTCAGATGCGAAGAATCGTTCATTGCAATCTCACATTTATAGCCAGTGAAATTCTAATACCCATTGATCAATCCTTTTAAGTGTCTGATCGCATCGTTCGCCGCCTGCTAATTTAGATATATCGCAGAAACCTCCTCTTATTACCCACCTCGACTCGTAACAGGTATTTAAACTTGGGAGCGTGATTATGAGGATACTTTTCGTCAATCCGGATGTACCGCTTACTTTCTGGAGTTTCAAAAAGGCATTAAAGTTCATTTCGAAAAAGGCTGTTCTACCGCCTCTGGGACTCCTGACGGTTGCTGCAATACTGCCCCGGGAGTGGGAAAAAAAGCTGATTGACATGACCACAACGAAATTACGAGACCGAGACATTCGGTGGGCCGACTACGTTTTCATTACGGCCATGGTCATCCAGCGAAAATCTGCGGACCAGGTGATTGAGCGATGCCGGAAGATTGGAGCCAAAGTCGTGGCGGGTGGTCCTCTTTTTACCAGTCTTCCCGAAGAGTATGTGCATGTAGATCACCTGGTCCTCAAAGAAGCCGAATTAACTTTGCCGCTGTTCGTAAGAGACCTTCAAGAAGGATGTCCCGGAAAAGTGTACGACACGCACGAAAAAGCGGATTTGCATCAGACCCCGATTCCCCTTTGGAATCTGATCAAGATGAAAAAATACGCCATGATGTGCGTCCAATATTCACGGGGATGCCCTTTCGATTGTGATTTCTGCGATGTTACAACACTGTTCGGACACAGGATTCGTATGAAGACGACGGATCAGGTGTTGGAGGAATTGGAGAGTCTCTATGCTCTTGGTTGGCGAGACGAAGTGTTCTTTGTAGATGATAACTTCATTGGAAATAAAATCCGTCTTAAAAAAGAATTACTTCCTGCCATCATAGCCTGGATGAAAAAGAGACAATACCCATTCTCGTTCAATACGCAGGCATCCATCAATCTCGCAGACGATGAAGAATTAATGAAATTGATGGTGCAGGCCGGTTTTGACTGTGTTTTCATCGGCATTGAGACTCCGAATGAGGAGAGTCTGAGCGAATGCAACAAACTCCAGAACAAAGGTCGTGATTTAGTTGCCTGTGTCAAAACTATCCAGAGGTCCGGTATGCAGGTTCAGGCTGGATTTATTCTCGGTTTCGACAGCGATAAGTCTTCGATTTTCGATAGTCTGATTCAATTTATCCAACAAAGTGGAGTGGTGACTGCTATGGTTGGCCTGCTCAATGCTCCCAGGGGAACAAAACTCTATAGCAGACTTATGACCGAGAACCGGCTTTCGATAGCCGCCACAGGTGATAACACGGATTTCTCAATAAACTTTGTGCCTAAGATGGGTATCGACAATCTTCTCAAAGGATATCAAAAGGTTGTAAGCACGATCTATTCACCCAGAAATTACCATGAAAGGGTTCTGACATTTCTCAGGAACTACAAGCCTGGTAAAAATAACAAGCCGAGATATCGATTTTGTGATATCATGGCATTCCTGAAATCTATCTGGCATCTGGGAATAATAGGCGAAGGCAAGCTGTCCTATTGGAAACTCATTTTCTGGTCGCTCAGAAGGCCGCAATACCTCCATTTGGCTGTTACGCTCGCCATCTGTGGATTCCATTTTCGCTCGATGTTTGAAAGCTATAGTCATGCATAATTGGAGGATTTAATTATTGCACGTGAGGAAGGTCTTGAAAAGAGGTGATATTGTACAGTTTCTTAATCACGGATTCTTACAGGTAGGGGGTACCCCGCACGCCTAATGAAATAAGGTCTCCACTGAAGAGGAAGAAATTAAAAAGAGATTGCTTGACAAAGCCCAATAATGTGGTATAATAAACTACATAAAGATTAGAAATCTTGTAGGCCGCAGACGGAGACAACTAACCTTTAGAGCTTTTCTGTCTGGTGATTTACCTAATAGGAGTAACGATGGCAAAAACACTAAAGACTTCGGCTAATGACAGAAAATGCGCGTTTCCGCACTGCAAGCGTCTCTTGAGTATCTATAACCATGAGGCTTACTGTCGTGTACATCGCGATCAGGTGGCTCAGGAGCGACTGCCGAAGACTCCATATCACCATGCTGTATAAACCCGTATATCGCAAGTATAAGAACGTCATATACAACAGGACCACTCGAAACTACTCCGGAAAACCGTCCGGCACATTCTAACGTGTACTTTTCCTGCCCAATGGCTGGGCCTGCGCCAAAGCAGCCGCATCGCCAATGTCTGTTCAAGTTGCCCGGCGTCTTGACACTTTCCGGCGCCGCCCCCGGCTGGTACGCGGCTTTTTGCCCGCAGCCGAATCTATCCGTGTGTGCCGCACTGATTTCGATTTTTCCGCCGGTCGCGGCTGTGACGAATCGGATTTAGTGCTGCTAAAGCCCTTGCATATTTCAGGCTGGAGTTTGCGTCCTATGAACTTTCCGACCTCGCGCAGGTACTTTTGCTCTTCGCTCGAAACGAACGTGATCGCGTCGCCGGTGGCCTCCGCTCGGCCCGTGCGGCCTATCCGATGGACGTAATCCTCGGCGTGAGTGGGCACGTCGTAATTGATGACGTGTGATATCCCCTCGACATCGATGCCGCGGGCGGCGATATCGGTGGCGACCATGACATGATACTTGCCGCTGCGAAAGCCGTCGAGGGCCTGCTGCCGCTGGTTCTGGGTGCGATTCGAATGTATCGCGACCGCGACTATGCCGGCGCGTGTGAGCCGTCGGCTGATCTTGTCTGCCCCGTATTTGGTCCGCGAGAAAACCAGCACGCTGAACATCCGCCAGTCCTCGATCATGTGCAGCAGGAGGTCTATCTTCAGCGACTTCTCGACCGCGTAGAAATGCTGTGTGATCGTCTCGATCGGGTTACGGGGCCGGCCTATCTGTATCACCTTCGGCGATTTCAGCATGTCGGCCGCCAGGGCCTTAACCTCCGGCGATATCGTCGCCGAGAAAAGCATT
Source organism: Sedimentisphaerales bacterium (assembly GCA_049644065.1). Taxonomy (GTDB): domain Bacteria; phylum Planctomycetota; class Phycisphaerae; order Sedimentisphaerales; family Anaerobacaceae; genus JAFGPJ01. The sequence continues at coordinate 12,483 of JBARRE010000089.1, forward strand.
GTCTGGCGCTTCTTTGGCACTTTACCTACAATATTCCGCACATCATTAATAAAGCCCATATCCAGCATTCGGTCGGCCTCGTCAAGAACAAGCACTTCGACATGCCTCAGGTCGATCGTCCTTCGCTGCATGTGGTCCATAAGCCGCCCCGGCGTCGCAACAACGATATCGACGCCGCCGCGCAGTGCTGCGATCTGGTTGTTGATGCTGACGCCGCCGTAAACCGCCAGGCCCTTCAGGTCCGTGAACCGCCCGTAGCCGAGTATGGATCTTTCGATCTGCACGGCCAGTTCGCGCGTGGGAGTGAGGATCAATGACCTGACGGCCCGCTTGCGCCCGGCCCGCTCGTGGCAGAGCCGGTCCAGAATAGGCAGCACAAAGGCAGCCGTCTTGCCCGTGCCCGTTTGGGCGCAACCGATAACATCTCTGCCCTCAATAGCAGCGGGCATTGCCTGGGATTGAATTTCAGTAGGGGCCGTGTATCCTGTCGCAAGAATACCCTGAACAAGCGGGTCCGAAAGACCAAAAGTCTTAAATGGCATTAGATAATCCTAAATAAACATAGATGTTGGATTGAGCTAACATTTCTAATATCAGGCCCTGGGCTACAAACCAGGCTTCCCAACTCCGCGATAGTATCAGAATCTTCATTCAATTGCACTTAATTAAAATGGGGGAGTTGTCGGATTTCCGGCCAAAGACCGGCAGATTGGCTTTGTTTGGCTTTGTTTTCTCGTCGCCCAAAACCACAAAATTCCTCATAATCACCTTTCATATAGATACTTAAGCTCATTTTGGCCCTTTGAAAATTGGGTTTGTTTTTTCAAATTCCTTTTACTCATTTTGACGCTGTCCGCTGAACGCAGAACACTGAACGCTAATAAATTGGCTTTGTTTTTTCAAATAGCACCCTGTCAAACGTGCTTTCGGATCTGTCATTTGGCTCTTATGCCTTTTATTTAGGATTTAGAGCTTAGTGCTTAGAATTTCCGGCCAAAGGCCGGCATATTGGCTTTGTTTTTTCGTGCCCCGCAGACCGCTATATTGCCATAATTTCCTTTCGAATCAGTGCTTACGCCGATTTACCTGCCGGCAAATTGGCTTTGTTTTTTCAAATCAACCACGAATTAACTTGGCGCGGCCTCGGGCTTCGCCTATCGGCCGCAACCAAAAAGAGGTTCTTCCGTATAATGCGCGAGTGCATTCGATGTTCGGGACGAC
>JBARRE010000090.1:0-2938 GCA_049644065.1 Sedimentisphaerales bacterium
ATGTTCGGCAGGAAAAAACCGCCAAGGCAAACACGAGAACCACAATCGGGTAAATAGAAAGATGAGATTTCATTAGGATTTTCCTTTCATTAAATTCCTTGTTCATAGTTTATACTATTACCTAAAGAAAGCTCAAAGTATTTATTAGGAAAAAGAGGAAGAAATACTCATGAAGCGATTAACAGATTTTATGCTTGATAAATCAGGCCGGAAAATCCATTTTGTGACGATTTTCCTGATGTTGTATATGTTCTGCCTTCCGGCACACGGGGCAGCCGGCGGGCTGCCGAAAGTTAAAGTCACCAACATCCGCCGCGTGTTTCATAACGGGCAGCATAATGCTTTCACAGATCTGGTTCGATTCAAAGATAACTTCTACCTGACGTTTCGAAGCTGCCCGGACGGCCATATGGTGCATCCCACATCGTCGATCATAATTCTCTCCAGCGCCGATGCAAAGCAGTGGAAACAGATGCACCGCTTCAGGGTGGACAAGCGAGACACCCGTGATCCGCATTTCCTCGTTTTCAAGGGCAAACTCTTTGTCTATACCGGCACATGGTACAGCGGCGAAACAACGCTGAAATCCGAAGACTACGACCTGAACAAGCACCTGGGCTACGCCGCCTGGTCCGAAAACGGTGTAAAGTGGCACAGCCCAATTATGCTGGAAGGGACATTCGGTCACTATATCTGGCGGGCCAACGCTTTTAACGGAAAGGCGTATCTCTGCGGCCGGCGAAAGAAAAATTTCGCAGTCGCGCCGAGGGGTGAAGGTTCTATTGTGGAGTCGGCAATGCTGGAAAGTGACGATGGCCTGATCTGGCGAACCCGTACTCTATTCCAGGAAGTTCACGGTGACGAGACCGCTTTTCAATTCGAAACTGACGGAAGCGTCATCGCTGTCGGCCGGCGCGGCAGAGATAAAGCTCAACTGTTGAGGTCAAACCCGCCTTATAGGCAGTGGCAGCGCAAAGAACTCGACCGATACATCGGAGGACCATTGCTCACACGCTGGGGCGGTCGCTACGTGGTTGGCGGGCGCAAGACTATTGGAGACAGGGGACCTAAGACATCGATGTGCTGGCTGGTGAACGACCAATTGCACGAATTTGCCGAGCTTCCAAGCGGCGGCGACAATTCCTACCCCGGCCTTGTCCAAATAAGCCCCAACCGCGCCATTATGTCATGGTATTCCTCGCACGAAACAGATGCTGACGGCAAGACTATAACCGCAATCTACATGGCGGATCTGGAAATTGTCGAATGACTGCCATTCTGTTAAGAGGCGCTCATATACAATAAAATCCGGCTGCACCCATGGGCTGCTCCACTCTGTACAAGAAAATGGACAACACAGATTGATTCTGATAGGATATTTGCCTGTTTGTGCGAGACATTTTGAAAAAGGAGATGTCGAATGAAATATGTTTTTCTTTTTATGCCGATTGTTTTAGTGCTTGTGGGCTGCGAGAGCGACTCCGGGCAGGTCAAACCGGTGCCGTATGCCAACTGGGAATCGGCCTCGGTTATGAGCAACGGAATCCGCATTCATTACTGGCGCACGGGCGGTGTGGGTAAGCCGGTCATGATAATGGCTCACGGCATTACGGACTACGGTCTGAACTGGGCTTCACTTGCGGCGAAGTTTCAGGCCGATTACGATGTTATCATGTATGACGCCCGAGGACACGGATTCTCCAGTAAACCCGAAGGGCCGTACGATCTGGCTACTCATGTTGAGGATCTTGTCGGGCTGATTAAAGCCCTGGGAATCAACAAGCCCATACTAATCGGTCATTCCATGGGCAGCGGAACGGTCGCTCTGGCAGGGGCTACTTATCCAGATTTGCCGCGAGCCATTATAATGGAAGATCCGGCCATAGCCGAGATGCTCAAATTTCTAACCGAGGTAAATATTCCCGAATGGAAGAAACTTATCGAGGCCGACAAGGCAATGGGCAAACAAAAGCTTATGAAGCTGGCCCGTTCCAGGCGGCATCCGGGGTGGTCCGATTTCGAATATGACCATTGGGCCGAAGCCAAGCTGCTGGTTAGCTCGAACGTCGTGGATGTGATTCGCGGTGAAGGTCTTGGAAAACCGGATAAGATTTATACGAAGATTATGGTGCCAACTCTTATCCTAAAGGCCGACGCTGACAAAGACAACAGGCAGAAGCATCTTAAGGTAGCCGAGTTGCTGCCGAATGGAAAGCTGGTTCACATTGATGGTGCCACGCACCTCGTTCGTCAGGATAAGCCGGCTGAAACCGAACGCCAAATCCGAATCTTCCTCGACGGACTAAATTAGTTGTGGTGTTTTTTTTGGGAAATATTTAGTTTAGATATGAAGGAGTAACATCAGTGGAGTCAAAGGAGAATCAAAGCTGTATGGCGGCAATATCCTCTGGAATACAAGGTATGAAACGACGCACTTTCATCAAAGCAACCGGCGTATTCGGATTAAGCACGGCCCTGTCCTGGAGGAATCTCTACGCCCGGGCGCAGAAATCCGCCGAGTTCTTAAAAGAACAATCCTCCGGAAACATGCTTTTTCCACGTCCCGGAGACGGTGCCGAACTGGCGATATCCCCGGTCGGTTTGGCCTGGCTTCCGTGTCCGACGGCTGCTGACTATCGCGTCGACATCTTCAAGAAAAACGGTAATCGGATTTACAGCCAAAATGTGGGCAAGGACCCTGTTCATTTGCCGGATCGAGTGTTCCCGGCAGGGGATTATAGCTGGGATATCATTGCATTGGACGAACAGGGCACAGACATTGCAAGGCGAGGTAAGCAATCCTTTACCATTCTGCCCGGCGCGGCGACAATCCCCTGGGTTGCCCCCCGGGAACTGCTCGGTCGCGTACCCGTCGAGCATCCTCGTATTCTCTATCCCAAAGCCAACCTGGATCGCATTCGTGCGACTTTGTCATCTA
>JBARRE010000091.1:0-7309 GCA_049644065.1 Sedimentisphaerales bacterium
AAAGGCCCTTTGGCAAAGAATTTTCATTGCTATTATTGAAAACCGCACGAATGAATTTTTAGTCTAAGTGATTAAAAAAAATCTTCATTATTCTTACTCTGTTTCTTCTTTCTTTGCCGTCTCCAGAAGACAAGACCGGCAGGGATGATTCCCATCGCGGCAGCGCCGGCCTTAGCCTCTGCTGGAACCACTTGAAGGATATCACTGAGCGTTAATTCCGTATAACCTTCGGGTGGGGCGATATCGAAGATGTTTTCATCAAGCTCGATATTATAATCCCCAAATGTATTGATTTCATGGAGGCTTAGTTCCTGGAACATGGTCATAAAGCTCTTGCCGATGGCCATATCACCTTCTACCCTGACCGGCAGTTGCTCTTTAATCCCAATCCAGACTTTACCTTTTATATTCTGAATATCAGCAATTACCTTGGGCAAGAGTTCCTTGAAGGTACCGGGATCTTGATACTCAAAAACCTCAGCTTCGACGCCGTTGATATTTTCTCGTCCCAACTCCTTATAATCCCCCGCCATAAGCAAGTTGATAATACCTTTGGGAGTCCCGTTCTCCAGCAGTAGCATTTGTTTGTCCGTAGATGCAAATATCCCATACTTTTTATAAAGAGGAAGAAGAAGAAGGGTTTGTCGCTTCGGCCGATTGAAAGTGAAACGGTAAATCAATTTGTCCCCGATGTATCCTTCCTCAACTAAGCCATGTTGCTTCGAAAAATATTTCACGAGGTCAAATTCCCATTTCATCCCGCCGAATTCTAAAACGCTATCTGACTCGCCCGGACGTGTAAAGGTTTTTGTGCCTCGTATTATCATTGTCTCAATACCGGCGACATTTTGCTGAACCTCTGCCAGAACAACGTTACCGTTTCCCGGCGCCCAGAAGGGGCCGAATAAAACCAATGTCATTGCCAGTACGATAACGGCCGCGGCTGAGTATCTTGTAACTTTGCTTTCCATGATAAATCTCCATAAATTCTGAACTGTGGTTTTTGCATTCCGGCTGGAATCCGCAAATCCGCTTTGTAACAACCGTACCTCGTTCGGATGCTCCTGGGCCCACTTCTGAAAATCGAACTTCTCCGGCTCACGGTGCACATGCTGTGACAGCAGGGGGTCCAGCCATTTATCGTTCTTGTCGTGCTTCATGGTATTTTTACCTCTCGAAGCCTTTCTTCGTTAAATACGCAGCGATTTTTTTCTTTGCCCTGCGAAGTCTGCCGTCAATCATCTGTTCCGTGGCTCCGAGGACTCTGGCCATCTGCTCGTAGCTCATCTCGTTGTAGAACCTCAGGAAGATGACTTCTCGGAGATGCTGCGGCAGTTGCTGCAAAGCCTGGTCCAAAATCGCCTCTCGTTCATCTTCCCGGCAATCCGGCTCATTCCCGGTGTTGGCCTCGACATGTTCTTGCTGTTTCCGGAACTGCCGGAGCATATCCTTCGCCACGTTTCGGCAGATCGCCCCGACCCAGGGGCCGAAACGCTCGGGCTTTTTTAGTTTAGCAAGATCCCTGCATGCCGCCGCCAGCGCTTCCTGAGCTGCATCTTCCGCCAGGTGATGATCCGGCAGAATCGAATTGGCAATAGCAACCAGCGAATCATAATAACGCCGGCACAATTCGCTAAAGCTCTCCGGATCCGCCTGCAAAGCTCGCTGAACGAGAATTTGGTCCTCAAGGTCTCTCATTTATCAAATATCATACTTATCAGAGCTGCTCTGTACTTCTATAAATAAGTCTCGATTAGAAGGCAAAATCGGCGCAAAATCTACGAGAAATATCACAAATTACACCCGCGAGGAACTGTTCCGGCCTTGACGCGGTGAGATTACATGGAGATTCCTATATCGTCCAGCATGATTGCGCCGTTGGGTGAGCAATCAAACAGCAAACGAATGCTTTCAAGCCTGGACGGTTCGAATGAAGAATTGTTCTCAATGAATTTTCGGAACGAGATTTCATAGGTCTGGAGGATGCGTTCAGAAAATACTTCGATGTATTTTTTCTCCAGCCATTTCCAATTGGCCAGCCTGACGGGCAACGCCGGGTGGACCGGCCCTACGGTGTTGAGCGGTAGGGCGGCACGATTTCCGTCGCTATCGGAAAGCTCAATGGTCAAATCGAGAGGCTTATCCTGGTTCGCATTTTCCGTTCCAATCGAGAAAATAAGATTCGAGTCATTATCGATCAGAAGATCCCGTGAGGTGTCAGCCCCCAGTTTGATATGATACGATGCGATTTTAGTCGAATTGGGATCGTCGGCGTTATAATTCTTTCCGACCCATCCTTCGACCCATTCCAGGACGACGACGGAATTTTCCTGGCTTGGTCTGCCCTTGGTGCGATGGATCATATGGGTTTCCCTCCAGGTTGGTAGGTTTTCACCCAACAACTTGCCCTCGCGGATCGTGGTTGTAGTGACGTCGAAATCCTCTTCGAAGTCGGCGATGACTTTGAAGTTCGAGTCCTGATAGCGATTAACGTAGATATCCTCAGGCAGCCAGCGGCCGGCGCGCCGGGCATCTTTGAAAACGGGCAGATATTCAGCCCTGCCGTTCAGGGTGGCTTCGAGAAAGGCGGCAATAAGCACCTTTGCGACCTGACGCTGATTTTCCATATCCATGATGGGATGCTCATTAATGAGCCAACCTGTCGGAGCGGGGAAATCCAACCTCCCCCAGGCCGTGTTGAAACGACTGTGGTTCGCCCGATAGATGTAAATCGCGGATTTGAATCGGAAGTGCTCATCGGTGAATCGCACCCGTTTGTATTGCCGCACTCCGAAGAATGTATTTGCATCGGCATCGTGCCCCCCGTGTATGACGAGATAGTTAACATTCTCCAATGCTGTCGGATGTCCCGCGGGTTTGTACTGTCCATCGCACGGGGCGATGGCGATGACCGACCGGATGGCGAAGTTGTAGTCGAGTGTGACATTGGCATTATCTGGATAGTGTGAGAGTTTATTAAACGCCGCCGCGTGGGCGGCTGCTTCGCCGCCCCGCGAATGCCCGATCAGTGCGATGCGGTCCATGTCTACCTTACCTTCGAATGGGTGTCCATCTTTGCTGTTCCATTCTTTCCACACTTTCAAATGTTCCAGTAGAACAAAGGCGCGTGCGTCGTTTTCTCCCCCGAATTTCTGATTCAGGAAATTTTCATCTACCGAGACGGTGATAAAACCCCGGCTGGCCAGCAATGTGCCTAAGTATTCATACCCCGGATCTGAGAAATCCTTCATCGCATGGTTGCCGTGGACGATCAGGATGAGTGGAAACGGGCCGGGGCCTTCGGGAAACCATACCCGGCCGTTGAGTGGCAGCTTGTCAAAACCGAATCCCCAGTAACGCGGCATGTTATTGGAAAAATCCACGAACGGATTTCCGTCCACCGGCTCCGTCTTGAAATCGACATCCTCACCATACTCTTTGCGACGTTTATCGTTACCACTTCCGTAGAAATATGTTCGATACGTATAATGGCCGTCAAGAGAAGGATCCGCCGCATCTATCGGCTCGACGTGGTAGTCATTCATATAAGAGATGTCCACTAAATGTGATGTTGTGCCGCAGCCTGTAAGAACAAACGACAAGAGAATGACAAGTGGCACACGATAATAACAATCCTCAACCAATCTCCGGCATTCGCTTTTTCTGTTCTTGTTATTATAGAGCATATCAATCTCCCAAAACGACCACTTCGTTTGCATATTTCGAACGGCAACGGCGTGATAAGGCTACAACATCTGGGCAGAATCCACAAGAAACGTTTTACTTTGTAACACTTCTTTCGTTTCTGCGTTCTGTATTGTAGTATTGCGTCAGATTCTTATTAGGATTGATTGAATGACAGTTGAGCTAAGACAAAATATAACCGGGGACCGGCAGCTTGTTCGAGCCGCATTACTTGGTGAAACCTCGGCATTCGGGGCAATCGTCGAGAGATACTGGAATATGGTGGTAGCATTGGCATTGAGCAAAGTTTCCGACGCCGCCGAAGCTGAAGACATCGCCCAGGAGAGCTTTTTGAAGGCGTACTCACAATTGGCCGACCTCAGGGATCCGTCCCGGCTTGCCGGGTGGCTGAGCAAAATCACCACACAGCAGTGCTCGAACAGCCTCAGAAGGGCCGTTCGAAGCAAGAGAGCGTTAGGCTGCAGGGCAACACCCATTGAAATGCTGGGTGAGCAGCCGGCAATGACGGCAAATCCGGGCCTGACGCAAAACCAGATTCACTTCGTAAGGCAGACGGTAAGGCGGCTGCCTGAAACGTTCCGTACGATGATCGTTATGCGATTTGTGGCGGATCTTTCCACCGTACAGATTGCAGAGCAATTGGGCAAACGCCCGGGCACCATCAGAGTCCGGCTGCACCGGGCCTATAAATTATTACGCAAGGACCTTGCTCCACTTTTAGAGGAGGTCGAATCATGATGACCTGTGAAAAATACAAGAACCTTATCGAAAAACACATCGAGGGGACAATCAGCGAAGGGCAGCTCGCCGAACTGAAGGCTCACACGGAGACGTGCGAATCATGCCGTGAGCAGTTCGAGCGTTGTGTCCTGCTGCAGGATGTCGTCAAGCATGCCTTTTCGTCCCGGACCTCCGCTGAACAGGCCGGGGCTGCGCTGGTAGCCAGGCTTTCTGAAGAGCCGAATCTGCGGCTGCGCCCTGCACGCTTCGGCACAGCTTTATTCGCCGGCAAGCGGGCCGCTATTGCCGCAGGGATTTTGTTAGCTATAGGTTTGTTCCTCGGATTTGCCTTAGGCAGGGCAGCTAAATCCGCACGAATACCACTGACGGCCCAGGTACCCATAAGCATCGGCAAAATCGAGGGGACCGTACTGGTCAGGCATGAAGGTTCCGATGTATGGCAGATATTGGAGTCCGGCTCGAACGTACATTTGGGCGACACGTTTCATTCTGCAGCCCAGTCAGCCTGTATATTGGAATTTGAGGACAAATCCACTATTGATTTGAGCCAGAACAGCATGCTGGTTTTGAAATTATATAACGGCGAAACACAGTTCTTTCTTGAGCATGGCGAGTGCACCGCCAGCCTGGAAAGTCCTCATGGGCGGTTCTTCATCAGTACTCCCCACGGCCGGGTGGAGGCGCTGGGAACGGAATTCACTGTGACAGTAACCGACGAATAATGCACATAACCTGATTTTTATCCTGCTGAAAAAGCAGAAAGGAGACACACAATGAAGACAAGACCAATCATGCTCTGCGCACTGATTCTTCTGGCGACTCCGGCGCTTCTGTTCGCACAGAAAACAGAAGTAACCGTTCGAAAGGGAAAAGTCGTCGCCGAGACGCAGACAGCCACAGTCAATATCGACGCCGGACAAAAGGCGGTACTGAAGAAGGGCGTCAATCCATTAGTCACCGTGGATAGTCCACTCGTGCACGATGCGCTTGAACTGTACAAGCTGATCGAACAGGAAAAACTGCATAGTAACCTGAAAATCGACTCGGTCTTTATCATGGTGGGCAAGGCAGACAAGGATGAGGTGGTGGGAGCTCTCTATTTTGAGGTTCCGAACCCTGGACCCGAGGCGACGAATGTCATGACGATAGGCTATGCATCAATCATGGAGAATATTAGAATATATGATCTTAATGGCAATCTCTGCCCGGTAGAGGTGAAGCATGTGGACGAAACTGCGGCCTCTTACAGCATCCACCTCTCAGAAGCAGTACAGCCGGGAGAACATTTCAAGGTCATTGCAGTTGCGAATCTTGAAGACATACCGGTTTTACCAGGTGGTGCCCCGACCCACTGGAAAGAAGGACCGCTATGGTACTTCAGAACCATAAATGGTGCGCCCAATTGCCTGAACTACTTTCGGTTGATTCTTCCGTCCTCGGCGATACTCGTTGACTCTAATCGCGAGATTATCGCGACAGATACGGTCGATGGCAAATTGGCTGTCACGATGAGAAACTACACTGGTTCATATGCCGATGGATTATGCATGATTTCATTTCTTTGGCCGGACGAGGATGGAACCACACTTGCCGATATTCCGGGCAAGTACCGCGGGCTGCGAAGCAAACGAGACAAAGAAAACTCCGAGACATATCTGCGGGAAATGCACAAGATACGAGCGGGCATCAAGTACACGGACCAGAGTACGCCTCTGGCCGCTCTGCTGACGGGTTTCGGCAGCGCCATACATGGAGATATCGAGCTTTATGATACCGTGAAATATACGGACCAAGCGGCCGACCAGATCCAGAGGTGGGTCGAAAATACAAAGCATTATGTGGATATTCTCGATTTCCTGAGTACGCCTCAATGGCCCCGGAATCCCGGCATCGGATATGTCCATCCGGTCTACTTTTCTCGGAAAGGTTCGCTGATTGATGAATTCATCATGCCGATGGTTTATGAGGACGGCAAATGGTACGCCCATAACACCAAGAACAAACAGGCGGTGGACTTTGAACATGCAACCTCACAGGACATTGCCACCGCTAAAAGAAAAGCCTATCTCTGTGACTGGGAAGTGGCCGGACCGTATCTGCAGAAGGACAAGGAATGCCGGGAGCTTTTTGACATTCCATTCGGCCCGGAGCTGCCCGACGTGGATGTCACGTGGCTACCTACAACGATTGTATCTCATGACCCGCACCCCGTGGCTGTCAATATCGACAAATCCATATTACACTTCAACCATTCGGTTGCCTATCTGCGCTCGGAGATTGTCTCGGACAGACAGAAGCCGGTGCGCCTTGAAATCTACACCGACGACGGGGTCAAGGCCTGGCTCAATGGGAAACTCATCCATGAAAATAACGTCAGCCGGGGAATCCCGGAGCAGCCCGATACCGTCGACGTCACTTTGAACCAGGGCGACAATCTCCTCATGCTCAAAGTCACCGAAGACGTTTGGGGATCGCGAGCCATAGTGAGACTCGTTGAGCCGTAGCCCGGGAAACGACATGAAGAGTTACTGTGTAAGTCAGGTGAGAACCTGCCGAAGTAGCGATATATTAACTCAGACTATATTTTCAAAGATTCCAGTATTGTCATATCGGAATCTTTGATGTATTAAGATTGGGCAGACAGACAGTTGTGAACGATTAGTTAATCGTTGTCATCGAGGGCGATTGCCAGGTGTCACGGAAGCTGTGTTAGTATATATGCCCGGCGGCTGCGGACGAACTGTTTGATTGCATCCCGTCGGCCGCTGCCTTGCCCATCGGCGATCAAAGCGTTAGCTGCATCGTCAAGAAACTTATCGAACTCCGTCGGCGGGTTGGACGTGCCGTACGACGTCTGCCACGG
>JBARRE010000092.1:0-5883 GCA_049644065.1 Sedimentisphaerales bacterium
ATATTCCGCCAAAACTGATTGGCCGTCCTTCAACACTGCCCACCACCAAACGAAATCCCCATGACCATGTGGGAAACATGACTCCCCGTCCACTGTTACCCAAAATCAGGCGTTCTTGAACCAGGCCTTTTTTTTGCATCTTCTTCTTTTTGTATTATTATTTATACAGAGGAACATGGTCCAATAATATCAATATTTAATGAGAGGGAATCACAATGTCAAAGTCAAAAGCAAATCAATCAGTAGCACCAGTATCAACCAACAGTATCTTCTGCATAGTCAAGAATGGCAACTTCTACCGTGCTATCAAGGACAAAACCAAAGCTATCAGTGAGCTACGTGTCATGGCTCACAAAGACTTACAAATCGACACCAGTAAGGCAGACGTCAAAGAGAAGAACAATGTCATCGAACTCGCAGGCATATCACACTGGAGAGCACGCTGTATAGTAGTCGAGTAACAAGCTACTACAAGGTGACATGAGATGGGGACACTATGGTGACATGGTGCCCTCATCTTCTTTCTATCATCACCACGCAACACAATCAACGCAACACAGAGAGACAAGTGACGGTATGCATCTAACATTATCGGACTAATAAGAGTAAGACACACACCCATTTTCTCTACTCACCCTAATTTGAGGGATTTTAATCCTCTATAGACTTTTCTCTTTTTCATAACTACCGTTCTACAAGGGAGTTGCCGCAAATCCAGACCCGCCGCAAAATATTATATATATTTTTGCCTTGACATAATCTCAAATAGCTATTAATATAAAGGCACTTGTTTAACGGGTTTTACCACTACATCTTGCGTAGCTCCCGGATATTACTCTATATATTGTGGCCCTATTTTTTCGCACTGGAAATGGTAGTTTCTGGGCACTCTTCATATAAATGTCGAACCAATTTGACCCTGGAAATCCTTTCAGAGCTAAGCAGACAGAACCGGAAACGACCATAGGAGCCTCCAAACCTTATGGGAAAAGTTGCGAAACAGAATAAAACAAGTAATCAACAAGATATTGTTCCCTTCGGAATTACTGTCAATGGAAGCATTGCGAATAGTCTCGCCCGAATGTTTGCGGCTATTTGTCGATTATTCGAGGCAATCGTTGATTGGGCAGTTTGGAAATTGGACAAGAAAAAGCAGGAATAAGCTATTCTTAGCTCTATAGTGTATTTCTGGCCGGAAACTGCGATGATTTCCTATTAATCCATCCCTAATTTCTGCCGATATGCCCGATATGGCACATGAGAAAGACGACAACCCTTATTTGCATTCTCGTATTCGTGGTGAAAAGGAAGCTGCCCGATTCTCTGGTTTCTCCAAAGGGCAAAAAGCAGGAAAGAGGTATTCACCACAAGTATGGTTAATGGCCTGTGAGCTTTGTAGGCAACATTTCAACATGCCTTCTATTCACAGAATTCTCAAAGATATATTCGGAGAAGCCCCTTCTGTTCCTGCCATAAAGGGATATTTTCACAGATATGGTATTGTCTTTTCTACTGTCGGGCTTAAGAAATATCCTCGCGATAAACCCGAACTTAACGGATTAGCAATAGATAAATACCTTGATGGGCGTATTAGTATATCTCAGGAGGGAGGCTTTTGTTTGGTAGACCGAGTAGTAGAAAGGGATAATGTTTGTAACCGGAAAGGTCGCCCACCTTTACCCCGCCCATCAACATGCCGGGCAGGATATGTCTGTAATCCAGACAAGTACAATGCCCTCAAGATAATGAAACATGTCAGTGAAAGAATTGGCACGGATAAGGTGCTTATGAAATGGCTTATTACAGCAGTCAAGTACACGGTGACACAATCAGATTTTTGGCAAGTTCTGGTCAATGAATATTTTCGATGTATCGTCGATGGGAAAATCAAGAATTGTAACCTGCAATCCTTATTTTCTGGCTTGAAACCTACATTACTTCCAGAAACGAAAAGGTATTTGAAGGCCTTAAAGGCTCAAAAAAAGCAGATTGATAAGGTATTCGAAATGTTGGAAAAAGAGGATTCTGAGTACAAGAATAACCTTCCTGAAGTCACTAAAATAGCTAATCAGATTCATCACAAACGTAAGGCAGGAAGTAAAGGTGTCGTTAATGCCGTTTTAAGTGGGCAGCCTTCTGCATAATCCAAAGTTTTCCAGTCTTCGCGGAGACTGCTTTATTAACGTTATTACTCTTTAACATTTATAACAATCTTAATATAAGAGAATATAGCCGTTTTGCCCAATGAGGGAATTCAAAGTTTTTTGGCCGTTTGCAGTCCTCAGTTAGCATTTCAACTCTTATTCTAAGGTGTCTTCGGTTTTGGAGGAATTCTCATTGGGAATTCGTAGATGAATCTGAGTAGCATTTCGCTAAACGAAATGAGGTCAAGTGCATCCCCTTTCGACATTATCGTTATCTCGTGATTTGCTTCATTACCCTTTTTTCGGATATGGTCAACCCATCCCTTACCGTCTGGCGGGACATAACCGCTTTTGCTCAAATATTCCACATATTCGATGAAATGTATCCCTTCCTTTGCACCCTTCTCAACAGCGATGTGCATTAGTAATTTTCTACAGGCCAGAACAGCGGCAGTAAATGCACTTGCTCCTGTACAAGCCCTTGCCTCATTGTAGAGCTTGTCTATTTCTTCGGGGACATTTTCAACCTTGTTGCCGAGTAAGGGGGCAGGTGTTTGGTCGTTACTATCAAAATAATTAGGCTTGTCACAAACTGGACAGATGAAAATTTTATAGAAGCGATCGGAATAATTGTATCCAAAGGAGGGTCCAACAGTATTTCCACAGAAACCACAGACAAAATACGCCCTTTTGACGCTCTCTGCTTTTTTCCAATTCGTCATTCTCTTTTACCTCGCAAATTTAGATGTCGCTATACAAGCAATCTTATCAAGAGCGTCTTTTTAATCAATAGGCATTCTTGTCCAAATCCCATCTTTTTTCATTCCAACCAAATTTTTTATATTTTTCCTTTACAAACCGCCCTCTGTTTGTTAAAATCAGGTTTAATAGCCTCTTTTCTCGCTTTGAAAGCGGGCGATGGGATTCGAACCCACGACATTCAGCTTGGGAAGCTGACATTCTACCACTGAATTACGCCCGCGAGTTTTTTATTCCGTTAACTTTAATACATTTACAACTCTGACAAATATACACTGATTTGAAGAAATTTACCAATATATTTTCGAGAGATTAAGTAAATCCACAATTGATATTTAGAGATAATCCGCCTTTATCAAGTGAACAACATTCCTCATACCCTCAATAGGGCAACGAGCAACTTGGACCGATAATTCTCTCCGGCATATTTTCTAACAAGCTCTTGGGATAACGGAGTTCCAGGGCAGACAGCGATACTCTAACACAAAGAGAAACAGCCGAGGTGCGGCTAAAGTTTCGGTTCAAATTGTACGAATATGTATTATGAGGTTTGTTAATACCTCAAGCATTAGATAGAGGTTCCTATAATGGCAGCAGCTAAAGCGTCGTCCACAAAAGGACGGAACATACATAGTATTATTCTGCTCATATTCTGCGGTTCAATTGTACTTTCCATGAGTACGGTTAGCGTGTTGGCAGCGCCGGCGGAAAGGGCTTATTCATGTGGTTCATTGCGATCCATGGCAAGAGTTTACATGGCCTCGGGCGGCTATGACAAGGCCAAGCCTTTTTTGGTCAAGGCGCTTCATCTGGCAAAGGAGACGAACGCTTCTGATTCCGAAGTGAGTGCCTGTATGCTTGACCTGGCTTATCTTTACAAGAACCAGGGCAGGCTGGCAGAGGCCGAGACAACGTGCCTGTCTGGTTTGGAGCTGCAGCAAAAAGCGTATAGCCAAAGCCACCCCTATGTAGCGTACACATTGAGAATTCTGAGCGAAATTTACCGGAGGCAGGCCCGATACCAGGAAGCTGTGGACACCCTGGAGCGGGCAATAACTATTGTGCGGGGATTTAGTCTCGAAGACGATCAGGAGCTTGCGCCGTTTAAGGTGGATATGGCTCGCCTGCTCGCCGCACAGGGTGACTATGTAAAGGCCGAATCTTATTTTAAGAATGCGATAGCTTCAATCGAAAACAGCTACGGGCCTGATCACCTTTATACAACAAGGGTGCTCTGCAGCATGGCGGCACTATATGTTCTTCAGGAACGGTATGCCGAAGCGGAAGAATTGATTTCCAGAGTGCTGCCGATACAGGAAAGAGTTTATGGCCCGGATCATCATTTTCTCGTACAAGCCTGGCTGGTAAAGTCAAGTATATACGAGGCTGAAGGAGATTTGGTTAATACAAAAATGCTTCTCGAAAAAACTTTGGATTCGGTTGAGAATAACGCCGGTTCCGGGCATGCGGTTGAATGTGATGTTTTGGGCCGGTTCGGGGAATTGTATATTTTGAGCAAAGAATACACAAAGGCCGAGGATGTTCTGCAAAGAGCGTTGGAAGTCATGGAAAGCTCGAAGGGTACTGGTACTGATCGCGCAGCTATCGCTCTTAACAGCCTGGCTAAGGTGTATATAAATCAAGGTAAATATTCCAAAGCTCAAAGCCTGTGCGGCAGGGCATTGGATATACTCGAGAATATTTTTGACGAGTATCACCCGTATGTCGCCGATGTGCTGGAGACACAGGTTCAGTTGAATCGCGAGACTGGAAACATGACGGAAGCGGCAAGACTCGAGCAGCGTGCCGAAGAAATCCGTGTGCGTAAAAGAGTAGTTTATGCCCCGATTGCAAAAGCTATCGAATGAGAATATTATCGTCTCTTAAAAAAGTTGCCGCCAGGGGGGCTGGATAGTCCCTGACGGCGAACTTAAACTTCGTAAATTAGGATTTTAACCTGCTATTTTATCCTCCAAGAGCAGCTAAACTTGCCGCAATAAAGGTAGCGACGCCGACATTCTGATCCTGAGCCAATCGACCAATATATTTATCTGTAACAAGTTGTACGGATTCTATTGTCGAAAAACCCATATCGTCGCTCAAGATGCCAACATACGTCGCAAGAGCATCAAGGTATTCGCCAGCTATAGCATAATAGCTATCGGCGTCAGTGTTGCGTGTTATTGCGTCAGCAATTGATATCATCTGCTCCTCGGTCGGCGGTGCAGCGCTCGATGCTAACTCATTTATTACCTGTACCAGAGCTGCTATATGAGTGCCATCGGCATCCTGCAGGATTTTAGCTGAATTCTTAAGCCCTGCACAAGCATCGCACGGCTGAATGTTTCCGGTGGAGGCCAGAGAGTTCGTTATCCAGATTTGCACCAATCTTTGGTCAATTCCAATTTCCTCGGCCACCCATTTCACCAAAGCCGGACAACCCAAGGAGGCAGTTTGTATCTCTATTCTCATTCTATCGAGACCCGGTGCCGGAGGTATATATGTCAGAACACCACCAACAACACCGTCAACAGGTTCTTCACTGACCGTAATTTTCACCTCCACCTCTGCTGATTTATTGAAGCCATCAGTGACCAAATACTTAAAGCTGTCATCTCCGATAAAGCCATCGTTCGGTGTATAGGTGAACGTGCCATCCTCGTTCAGCACTAAAGTACCGTTCTTTGGTGTGATACCGCCTAATTCAGGTGTGAGATCGTCACCCAAATCCAGATCATTATCATTTTTGAGCACTTCGATAATAACAGATTGATCCAGAGTGGTTGTCGCCTTATCATTATTCGCGGTGGGAAGACTGTTTGTCAAGGTAATTTCAACTGTGGTTTCCTCAGAGAGCTGTCCATCAACTTCGGCTACGTATGTAAAGGTAACCTTTTCGTTCGAATTACCTTCTTCATCAAATGTGAAGGCACTAAGGTCCTCTGGCGGATTATACTCGAAGGATACGATGCTATCACCT
>JBARRE010000093.1:0-8497 GCA_049644065.1 Sedimentisphaerales bacterium
TGCAGGTTCAACCTTTCCACACGCTCGATCAACGCACTTGCCGCCCGCACAGCCATTCGCGACCTTGAAGGGCACGACCTGAAGGATGTGTCGGAATATCTTGACCACAAATCTGAAAAATACAAGCAAATGGTTAAGTGGATCGCCGGAGATTTGGGCGTCACAACGCTTAGGTATCAGACTGTAGATGATATGGTCAAGGCCATCGGGCGGCCAAAGGAAAAACTCTGCCTCTATTGCTGGACCGGCAAATGTCCAAAATCGACATGCCGAAAACCGCCTATAAAAATAGTCGAGACAAAGAAAGCATCCGCTAAGAAAGCAAAAGAAAAAAAAGCTGCACTTTAATCCGGATTTCAGCCGGTGCCCGGTGCCTGAGATTATGCTGCCTTAACTTTAGCGGTTCTATTCGTTAGATATACACCCGAGATGACTAATACGGTCCCTGCCGCAAGCGACAGGGTGATTGGCTCGGCAAGGATAAAAAAAGCACACAAGATCGCGGAGATAGGAACAAAATTAATAAACAGACCGGCTTTCGTCGGACCGAGACGCTCTACGCCCTGGTAATACCAGACAAATCCGATGACAGTCCCGAAAACGCCCAGGTAAGAAATACATAACCAGTCAACCACGGATTGACTTGTGATATTTTGGGCCAACCCTTCGAAGAAAGCTGGAATTGATAAAGCGATAGCTCCTACTGTAGCGGAATACGATACCGATGCGAGCGGAGACAAGTTGTTCATAACCGCTTTGCCTATCAGGGAGTAAGCCACCCAGCTAAGAACACAGCAGAAAATGTAAAATTCGCCCAGGCCCAAGCCTCCCTCGAATATCCGGTTAATATTTCCCTTCGAGATGACTATTATTGCTCCGCATACCGAGATGGCAATTCCAAGACCTTTTACCGGGTTGATCTTCTCTTTGAGGAAAATTGCCGAGCAGATTGTAATGAATATCGGACAGGTTGCGATTATAAGCGACGCTCGACCGGCCTCGATTATTTTGAGTCCCTTGAAGAACATGATGTTATAGATAAAAATGCCGGTAATTCCGAGCAGGACAACAGGCATGATTTGCGACTTTTTCAGCTTAGGGAGCTTTCCTTCGATTCTCCACGTCAGTAACAAGAGAAGAATCGAGGCGATAGCAAATCTGAGGAAAGCAATTGAATAAGGCCCTACGTTTTGGGTGACGAGCCTGCCGGCAACGAAAGTGCCTCCCCAGAATATTGCCGTCAGGAGCAGCTTCAGATAAATCTTCATATAAGCAGGATTATGGTGTTATTGTTTGGATATTTCAAAGATTACGGTGCCCCCGTTCGTGCAATCGAATGGATCGGGGCATTGAATATAGGCCTTGGATTTATCTTCTTTGCCGTCCAATCCCCATTGGGCGGGATCGGAAACACGCAGGGCGTTATAATAAGGCATTAAAGCCGCCAGGGCGTGCATGCAAACGGGAATGTCGCTTACAAGCTGATAACCGGCCTTGAGAGCGAAGGAATCGCCAACTTTATATGTCGGGCAGTGGCCCCTGATTTCTTTTACCGTCACTACAGTTTCCATGTCAACTTGTCTCCATTATGAAAGTCTATTTGGCAACACTATACAATTATGCCGCTAACATTGCAATATTATACCGCCGCACTTTACTGTCCTTAGTTTTCTTCCACAGACCGACACAGGAACTTTGAGTAGCACTTTGAATGGAATCGAATCGTATTAAAATGTATAAATAGTTAAATATTTTATATGTGTCGTAATAATACAAGGAAAATGACGCACGGGAGAACCGAATCCGAAAGAATAATAAATATATATTGGCAATTATAGGACTAAACAAATTATCTTGACTATGACTGTTCAATGATGGGATTCTGGCCGTGAGTTACTCGAAAACCGTGGGATTTTATTGATTTCTGCTTGAAAAAATGCTACAATTTTCAAGTAGTCCTCGGTGAGTATTTTAGTACAGCAACTGGAAAAGGGGCATTCGCCTGCTTGGCAGCGTTTCTCTAATTCTTTTTTTGATAAGTACTTATGATGTTGCATGATATGCCTCTGATAAAAATTAAAATCTAAATCCGAAAAGCAAAACTGAGCGAAACTTCTGCCGGAAAGCGGCAAGTCCACTTTTATATAGAGCGGGACTTTAGAAACAGTGATTAATTGGCATAATTATGAAAAAAACGTTACATTTATCCTCAGTAGTGGCACTTACTTATAGTTATTTTTTATGCGATAGTGTTAACAGGGGTCCAGTATGGATCAGAAGTTGGATCAGTTAGAACTGATCAGACGGGCTCAGTGCGGCGATAGGCAATGCCTGGGTCAGTTGGCTAAGCAGGCGAGACCACGCCTGTATACGTACGCATACCGTCTGACTCAGAAGGATGATTTAGCCCAGGAAATTGTACAGGAGAGCTTGTTGGAGATGTGTAAGGTGATAGGCAAGTTGAAAAAAGCAGACCGGTTTTGGCCCTGGCTGTACGGCATAGCCGTTAACAAGCTAAGGCGTCATTATAGAACCGAGCAGACACAACGAAAAGTGGCGATTTCCAGTATGAAAATTAAGAACACACTGAAAGACCGGCAGGATGGGCTGGAGAATCTCGTCAGCGAGGAGCTGAAAAATATCGTCTCGACGGCAATGAAAAAGCTAAGGACACGTCACAAAGCCGTCCTGGTCATGCGCTGCTATGATCAGATGCCCTACTCGGACATTGCCGAGTCGATGGGATGCAGCGAATTTAGTACGCGCATGCTGTTTTTACGCGCGAAAAAGTGCTTGCAGCGAGAGCTTTCGCGCAACGGCTTCGGCAAAGGCTCTCTGCTGGCCGCCCTGGTGCTGTTCGGTAAGATTACAGCCCCAAGTGAGGCCGCTGCGGCACAAATTTCGGTCACGGCTGCCGCGACCAAGGTCGGTTTAACGGCGGGAATCGTAGGTCTGGCGACATCGAAAACGGCGATTGTTTCGCTCACCGCGGCCGGCGCATTGACCGCCGGGACGGTGGTTATGAAATCAGGATCCTTGAATCAAGGTGCCGAAAGCCCCCACCCATCGCTGAGGAGTACACAGGATATCGGCCAGTTGGGCCAGAGCGGCAATCCCAACCAGGAATTCTGGTACTATTTCCCGGAAAGTCCGGCGGAATCCATGATGCTAAGGGCCAAATCGGGTGCGGTCGGCGACAAGTCATACTGGAAGGTGTTGCAAGACGAACGTGCAAATTACTACTACAGCAATAATCGTCTCTACATTAATAACTACCGCATGTGGTCCCGCGACCTCAGCGTGCAGAAGCTCCCAACGGACGATCCTAAAATGACCGAGTTTATCTGCCAGGTCGAGGGAAGCAAAAATACTATAGGGCATGTAGCACCCAGAGGTAAAGGCCTGCTGGTTGTTGCCACTCAGGGCCAAAAAAATGATGACAATCAGCCGTGGGTCACCCGTCATTACAACGTCCTTGAAGAAGATTACTTCCAGTCCGACTGGCCGGCCACCGCCAAAACCTTTGACAACCGTGATGTGATGCATAAACGCGGCTGGACATATTTCCGAGTTACAGGCCAGGTAAACGGACAAAACGTTTCAGGCACCGGAAGAATACCGTTTGTCAATCTGACCAGCAAACAATACGGCCCCTGGCTGAAGCTGCAGGTTGGATCTCTGAGTATATTTGATACATACATGGAAGCTTATATAAGCGAGCCGACTTCCGCCGAGGCGAAAACGTACAAGGGCGGCAGCTTCTTCAAGGGACTTTGCAGGCCCTGGATGGGACTGCATACAATCGATACGGTTCGCCGCGACGCCGCCGAACAGCGTATTTGGTTCAAGACCAGTCATACGCCGGATAGCCAGTTCGCGCAGGTGGAGCTCGTCTATAAAGATGCCAGAATCGTCTACAAGATCGATTTGGAAACAGACGTAGTTGATGAAATCATCTTCTCCACAGACCAGGGCAATACAGGAAATCTGAAGTTTTCGTATCTCCAGTCTGTTGACGGAGTTAGTGGAGAGTTTATCCCTCCGGGCAAACCAAAGAACCCGACGAATACCGGGAGCGGCCCGGGTATCTTGTGGCTTGTGCAGTTAATGGAGGGTTCACTTGAATAGACCATGGGATTATGCGTACCCATCGAGCCTTCGCCGAGGATTGGGGCCAGTAGCGTTGAATTCCGTTAAATTAAGAAATAACAGTAGTTGAGAATATTTGCTGGGAAACTATAAGGAACAAAATAAATGAGAATACCGGGAACAAGTTGGTTTTGGATTGCTGCCATTATTTGGGCGGGTGGAGCAATCTGTCTGACACCCGGTCAGGCACAGGCCGATTGGACCTACGAATACCAGGATGATTTCAGCGACGATGATGCCAGGGTAGACAGCTACTTTCACTCCATTTTCTGGCCTCAAGGGGCCTTTCCTCCACGGCAGGCGTATTTGTACTTTCGTGATACGGCAGAAGAACGCGAATTGGGATTCGGGGATTACAATGACGATCCGGCCTATCTTTGTTATCGCTTTCCGTCAGGCTCGGAAAATTCAACAGGCTCTGTTTACGGAGAACTACTGCTTGATGTACGGCTCCTGGAATCATCGGGCTATTTATTCTATCAACTTTCTGACGACGGTGTCAACTGGTCGTCCGCACAGGAACTGGAGCCGGGAAGTCCCAGTCCCAGCATCCAGATGGAGTCGGTCCGGGGCAGTTGTTATGTCATTTTCTTCGGCACCGGCGTTCTGATAGATAATCTTGAGGTAAATTTGTACTCTCCCTCTGCCACGATTCGTGTGCCGGAGGACTTCGATACGATTCAGGAAGCAATCGATTCCGCTCGTTCCGGCGATATCGTGGAGGTCGCCCCGGATACTTATACCGGCAACGGCAACTGGGACATCGATTTTAGAAGCAAGGCAATCACCGTTCGCAGCTCGGATGGGCCTTATAATACGACTATCGATTGTACAGGCACCGAAGGTCACAGAGGATTTTACTTCAACGGCGGCGAAGGCTCAGACTCAGTTCTGCGCGGTTTCACAATCGTCGGGGCGACCGTGCCGGGCTCGGATGTCTCTTTGGATTCGGGGAGCTGGAGTTCGAGCCCTGTAAATCCCGTCGGCGGCGGCATATACTGCGAGTTCAGCAGTCCGAGTATCGTTGATTGTGTCATCAAACGATGTACCACAGAATTGGGAGGCGGGATCGGTGTCGTCAGCGGCTCACCAACCATCATCGATTGTGTAATCGAAGATTGCCGGGCCGGGGGTGTCGGACCAGCCGAATCCGGCGGACGCGGGGCCGGCATCGGACTGATCAGAGACTCCGACGCCACGATCCTGCACAGCCAGATAAAAGATAACTCCGGCTATTACAATAGTCTCGGGGCGGGAGTATACTGCTGGCGAAGCAGTGCTTTCTTTGCCAATTGCGACATTTCCAATAACACGGCACAGGGCAACGTCCAAGGCGGCGGCGCTTACTGCGGCGGCTCTTCTGCACGCATCGAATTTCAGAATTGTGTAATCTCAAACAATACTGCCGAGATCGGCGGCGGTCTGTGCGCCGGCGCCTCGGATGATAGCGCCGTCGAGAGTGTCATAATAACGAATTGCACCATTGCTCACAACAGCCTCTCAGGGGACTGGTCGGCCTCGTCGACAGGCGGAGGAATTCACTCTGTGAGCAGCAACATCGCAATCAGAAACAGTATCGTTTGGTATAACGATGGCGCACCCCTCATGCTGGTTGATCCGACATCGAGCAGCCCGGTTCTCTATTCATGTATCGAAGGCGGTTATCCCGGCCAGGGCAACATCGACAGTGACCCGCTATTTGCATCATCGGGCGGTAGCGATTATCACCTGCAGTCCGTCTCCGGCCGCTACGAGCCGTGGGGCGACAGATGGGTAATCGACAGCGAATATAGCCCCTGCATCGATGCCGGCGATCCGCAGGATCCTCTCGGCGCCGAGCCTCTTACCAACGGCAAGCGTATCAATATGGGCGCATACGGCGGGACCGCCGAGGCGAGCAAGGGCGCAGATGCCTGGATCTATCACGTTGATAAGTCCAACGGCAGCGACTACAACTCGGGCCTGAGCAGGTCCGACGCATACGCCACGATTCAAAAGGCGGTGGACGAGGCCTGGAACGGCGATACGGTCATGGTCTGGCCCGGCGTTTATCGAGAAGAAGTTGTTTTAAGTAATAAGGCAATAACTCTCCAGAGCGCAGACGATGCAGCCGTGATAACCGCCCCCAGTGGTTTCGCGTTTTCGTTTTATTACGCCGAGAGTTCAAATTGTGTCTTGCGCAATTTCGTAATCACCGGCTGCGACGGTTCCGATGGGGGAGCCATCTACCTCGATGGTGCCTCGCCCATGCTTACTAATTTAACGATAACCAATAACCGATACGGTATTAGTGCTTATGGGGGGAGTAATCCCGATATCGTCAACTGCATCCTTTGGAACAACACGGACGGCGATTTATACCAGTGCCGCGCTCGCTACAGTTGCGTAGAACAAGAGGGCGCCGTTAATCAGAACAACGGAAACATCAGCACGGATCCTCTGTTCGCCGATTCCGGCAGCGGCGACTACCATCTAATGAGCAGATACGGCAGATATTCGCCAAACGATGATGCATGGCCAACCGATTCGCTCACAAGCCCCTGTATCGACGCTGGCGACCCAGGCCTGGATCCCGGGCGTGAACAGAAGCCTCACGGAGGCAGAATGAACATGGGTGCGTACGGCGGAACGCCGTTCGCGAGCCTGAGCGGCTGGCCTTCATGGGGCGAGGTAAACAACGGCGGGAACAGGGCAAGCCAGGAAATCCCGGCGGAAAACTCCCTGGAAAACACGCCGGCAAGGTAGCGATAGTTCGCATAAACACAGCGAATAGCCCCTTTCGAGGCCTTTTGACCTCTGGCAAATTTTTTTTCGTGGATGGCAAAATAATTGGTTGACACAAGATTATAGGTCGTGTATAATCAGTAACGTAGTTTTTGTGCGCCCTTAGAGCGCAAATATTTGGTCTGGACACGATCGGAGGATACGAAAATTCGCGTCCGAAGCAGACAAATGAAGGTAGGTGATGAAAAGAGAGGGTTCACGTTAATCGAACTTCTTGTGGTTATCTCTATCATCTCCGTCTTAATGTCTATTGTTCTTCCGGCACTTCGTAAAGTGCGGCAGCAGGCCAACGCGATCGTAGCAGCGAACAACCAGAAGGAAATCGTATCAGCCACAACCATCTTTGCCTCGGACAACAACGAAAGATACCCCGAATCGGTTGCCACTGTAGGATTCGGCAACAACTGGAACTGGTCGGACCCCACCAAGCTTACCGGCAACACGCACCGCAGCCCCGGTATTCACCGGGCCATGAGTGAATACCTCAGGAGCTACATAGCCGATGCCCGCACCATGTACTGCCCCAACGCACCGCAGAGATACAAGTATCTGCAGCAGGCATGGGACGCAGGTGACGCGTGGGACTATCCCGAAGACGAGGCCTTTTCAACCGACCCTGTCGGCGGGACATATTGCTTCTACTGGAACTACACAGGCTATGTCGGCGGGCGCAAGGTCGTCTTCAGAGGGCCGCAGGATCCGGCAAGCGGCGGAAAATTCAGCAAGCTGATCGTGACCGATTATTTCGGCTACGATCACTGGAGAAGCCCCTGGTCTCACGGTAGCTGCGAACAGTTTAACGGAGCGGAAATCAATCCGGAAACATGGCTTCTCTCGGCTTATTGGTTCCGCGAGGCCGATATCGAAGATGCCCCGGAAATCAAACTGCGGGCGGGCTACACCGACGGGCACGTCGAAACCTATTCGCCCTCGGACACCGTGCCGATGAAGGTTTCAATCACCGCCGACGGCACTACCCCATACCCGGACGGTATGGGCCCCGGCATATTCTTCCTGCCGAGAAACGCACTACAATAAATTGCCGATCGCCGAATTCCGATCATCGATTTCCAAATCGCAAATCCAACAATATAAAAAAATAGAAATTAATCGCAGATTAACGCTGATTTACCCTGTGAGATGCCGACTGTGTCTATCTCATGGGGTGAACACGAATTTTAAGTCATATTTCGTATGTCGCCAGTTGATTCTCGGCTAATTCTCCAATTCGCTAATTTTCTGTACTCTGTATTCTGTCTTTTGATTTTCCCCTTTCTTCCTTGCTCGACAGGCAGACCGCATCTATAATTGAACATAGCGGATATGACAGCTATGAAGTGTCAACATCGTAGTTTGTGCTTTCTCGCTTTATGTCGAGAGGCTTGGGATGTTATACGGAAATAATATAAAATCCCTAAGAAAAAAGAACGGGCCTAAATCTTTTGGTATTGTCCCACAAGCTGTGGGAAAACAGTATCGTGTTAGAATGCGTTTATCGCATTAGGGCTGCCAGCAGCTAATAAAGCGGCTCCGAGAGTCTCCCAGAGCCGCACTGCTGTATAGC
>JBARRE010000094.1:0-9338 GCA_049644065.1 Sedimentisphaerales bacterium
CTTCAACTGGGCGCCTAATGCCATACGTATGCCAATCTCCCGGGTCCGCTGACTGACCTCGTAGGCCATCAGACCGGCAATCCCGGTCGCCACAAATAAGAGCCCCACCGCCCCTATCGCAGTCAAAAGCCCTGTGATGGCACGTTGTATATTGAGTAACTCACTGGCTCGCTCAGCAAGGGTGCTCACCTTATAGGTTCCCGGCGTCAAGCCCGCAGACTCCAATTCCGCCTGTAATAACGACACAAGTGACTGATGATCGCCTTGAGTACGAATGAGCAGGCACGGTTTGACATCAGAGTAAAATAGCTTACCATTTAGCTCCATCGGCTGTGCGAGCGGCCAAAACGATAACGGAGCAGGCTTCTCTCGAATGGTACGGAACTTGACCGCCTTGACAACGCCAATCACTTCCCGCACCTCAACCGAGTTGAGCGTGACGTGCTTGCCGATCGGATCCTGGCCCGGCCAGTAGTGCTGCACCAACAGTTCATTGACGATCATGACCTTGGGAGCACCAAGACCATCCTGCGGAGAGAAATCGCGACCCCGCAGCAGCGGAACACCCAGCGTCTGAAAGCACCCCGGGCCGACCATGATATGTTCCCAAGAGATAAGGTCCCGGTCCGCAGGAATCTGAAAGTTTTCAACGTGTGTTACGCCAGTCTTGTTTCGTCCGTCTATCGACAATGGCATGCTCGCCGCCAGGCTAACCGCCCGTACACCAGGAAACGAGGCGACTCGCTCCTTTAGATCAACAAAGAGTCGTCCCACGTCAACGTTGGCAGGGGATCCGCGTTTGAGATTGACTGATACGCCCAACACTCTCTTAGAATCGAAACCCGGATCAGCGACTCGAAGCGCGCGCAGACTCAGAAAACACAATACGCCAAATGACAAAACGATCACAGAAACAGCCACCTGGACTACGACCAAGAAGTTGCGCAAGCTGAAGCGTCGGACAAATAGAGTGACCGTTCCGGCGCCATCCTTCAATACGGTCATTACATTGGGGCGTGATACCTGCAAGGCCGGTACCAGGCCAAAAAGAAATACAGAACCCAACGATCCCAGCAACGTAAGACAAAGAATACGTCCGTCTGTGCCGACAGGAATACCGATCTGCTGAATGATGGGAAAAACTGTACGAAGCGTGATCGCCAGCCAATGGGCAATAAGGGCGCCGCACGCCCCGCTCAACAACGCAAGGAGTGAGCTTTCCACCAGCAATTGTCGAATCACATCACCCCGATTAGCCCCGATGGCCCGTCGGATGGCGATCTCCTTCTGACGCATCATACCTCGGGCCAGCAGCATATTCGCCACATTGGCACATGCAACCAGGAGTATCAGCATCGGGGGCGCCTGAATCAACGCTAAGGTCAACCACAGATAGTCTTCGCCGGCAAACAGATTTGTGCCACGGCTTCCGTCAGAGATCGGAATACTCGTATATGTTATAGAGGGCTCAACTTGATGGATTTGCTCTGCCAACACAAGGAGCTTGGCCTCGGCCTGTACGCTACTCACTCCGGGTTTGAGACGTCCGAGCAAATACAGCCAATTATTGCCGCTATGGTCCAGCGGGACATCGTTCATCTGCGCTGAGGTTCCCAGGGGGATATACACCGCAGGATTCGTCGCTGCCACTGTTCCTGTAAACTCAGGTGGCGTCACACCAACGACCGTGAGTATATGGTTATTTATTGAAATGGTTTTGCCCAGGACAGACGGATCCGCATCGAACAAACGATGCCAAAGCCTGTGACTGATCACTGCGACAGATTGGGCACCGTGTCCCGTTTCTTCCTCCGGTAGAAAGAAACGCCCGATCACAGGTTGAATACCGAGGACGGAAAAGTAGTTGCTCGATACCGACATCGCTGGAACCTGCTCCACCGAGTCACCTACACGCAGATCTGATAGATCTTCCATTTTGCCGAATGGCGAATAGGCTATTAGCCCGGAGAACACCTGAGATTGATCACGATAGCTAACGTAGAGCGGGTAATCGAAGTCATTGTCAGTGCTCTCCCAAGAACGATCATGTAGATGATATCGACATTGACGTTCCAGCTTGACTAGCTCTCGTGCTTTCTTCACAGGCAGCGGTCGCAGCAAAACACGGTCCAGAAAGCTAAAGATGGCGGTATTGGCCCCAATGCCCAGAGCGAGCGTCAGGACTATCACAGTCGTGAATCCGGGTCTCTTTACGAGCATCCGAACACCGTATCGTATGTCCTGCCATAGAGTACTCATCATTTTCCTTTCATTCATGATTTATCGCTTATCACTCGTATCTCAACGCCTCCATCGGATCGACTTTTGCCGCCCGAAGTGCGGGTATCAGGCAGGCCAGGGACACTGTGATAAGCATCACGAGCGGGACTATAACAAAGGTCGCCGGATCGAATATTGACATTCCAAAGGGTATAACCTTCGAGAGAAACAGTGCAATAGGCAGGGTCAGAAGGATGCCTGTTGCCAATCCGACGATAATAATCCCGAAAGCCTGGCGAACAATAAGCAGAACAATATCGAACCATCGAGCACCCAATGCGATGCGCAGCCCGATTTCATTAGTCCGCAAGCGCCCCGTATAACTGGCGATACCATACAGACCCATACCTGCCATGAGCAATCCCCCGGTTCCGACGATCGTGATAAATAAAGAAACCGCGCGCTGGCCAATAAGCATTCCCTGTATCTGCCGGGTATAGGTTTGTGCCTGCGGGTGAGGCATTGAGGGGTCCAATTCCTGAATCTTAGCTTCGAGAGCGCGCTGAAACATTGCCGGATTACCCTTCGTTCGGACGATGAGTACCCGAGCCGATCTTGATTGCAACGAGCAATAATAAACAGCAGGCTGGGGCGTTTCATGGGCATCATTATACTTGCTGTCCCGTACCACGCCGCAAACCTCGTATGGTTTTCTATCTCCCCCGTTGATTGTCCGACCCAATGCGTATTCTCCCGGCCATAACAGACGTGCGAGCGTTTCATTGATAATTGCAACTTTCGTTTGATCTATACGGTCTTGCCGGGAGAACTCACGACCTTGTTTCACATCGATACGTAATGTTTTGAAGTAGTCCGGCCCGACAACGTACGTCATTGCCTGTTGTTTATTCTCTGTACCAGGGGCTGCTACAGTGGTAGTCAAACAGCCGCCCCCTAACTGGGTCCTGTCCGCAAGGCTTGCCGCCTCTACGCCCGGCAAAGTTTGCACCTGCCCGATAACTTGTTCGTAAACGCTAAGGGGGTCAACATTGTTCTGGCCATAGAGGGTATCGGGCAACTGCAAAAGTAAGGTATTCCTGGAGTCAAATCCGAACTCGATATTCATTGTCTGCCGTATGCTGTGTAACAACAAGCCGGCAGACATAAGCAGAACGACACAGATCGTTATCTGCCCGGCAATCAGTATGTTGCGCATGCTAAACCGTTTGATATCGCCGCTTAAAATCCCCTGCTTCTCTTTAAGTGCCTGAGAAATGGCTACGCGTGTTCCCTGTAAGGCCGGAATCAATCCGAACATTAAGGTAGTGAGCAGCGACAGAAAGACGGTGAAAATAATAACGCGTATATCCAGGCCAATATCGGGCGGCAGGTCGAGGTTTGCGGGACGGACGGACATAAATATTTTCGTCGCACTGTCCGCCAGCCAGAGCCCGATACATCCTCCCATGAGAGCCAGCAACAGGCTCTCGCACAGAAGTTGCCGTATCAAATCAATCCGGCCGGCGCCCAGCGCCAGGCGCGTCGCTATTTCCTTGCGCCGGGCAAGAGCGCGAGCCAAAAGGAGATTGGCCATATTTGCACAGGCAATGAGCAGCACCATCCCTGTGACCGATAGGAATATCACAGATGCGATCCAGGCGCCGCCCCGTTCTTTTGTTGCAAGGCTTCCATATCCACAGGGCGTAAGCAGGACCCTTCCCTGACCACGTTTTCCATTGAAATGAGAGAAGTTCTTTTCCAGTTCAGGCAGCAGAGCGGCCAGTTGTGTTTCAGCGTTCTGCTGCGAGGTTCCTTTGCCAAGACGTCCAATCACCTCATAGTTTGTAGCGTTGGTTAGGGCATCACTAGAGACCTGCTGAAACATCATCAAAGGCAGCCACAGATCCGGCGGTTTTGACGGCCGCAGGCCCTCAAAGCCGGATTCGACTACTCCCACTATGGTATAGTTTTTCCCATTAACAATAACATCTGTGCCCAAAATGTCCTCGCTGCCATCGAATTCACTTCTCCAGAAAGCGTGACTGAGAACCGCCACCGGATACGCATTAGGCGCCGACTGTTCTTCAAGACTAAAGAACCGTCCCAGAGAGTTTTTAACACCCAGTATATTGAAATAATCCCTCGACACCCATTCACCCGTAACCTTGCGCGTATGGTGTCGCTGCCATGACAAAGACATTTTCCTAAATGTCAAAACACCCTCGAACACATCTGCATTGTCACGGAGGAACTCTAAATCCGGATACGAGAAGTTGTCATCGTATACTTGTTCCCGGGTATGGATGGACATGGAAAATAATTGATCCGGTTGTTTAACCGGCAACGGCCGGAACAAAACCGCATTGATCACACTGAAGACTGTGGTGTTGATACCGATTCCCAATGCCAGGACCAGGACTGCTACAACCGCAAAACCGGGGTTCTTTCGCAGTGTTCTAAAAGCATATTTGATGTCTTGCCAAATTGTCGTCATTTATCATTCCTTCTGTATTCTGTCTTATGTGTTGTTTGTTCTGTTTTTCTCATTCATATCTCAGCGCCACCATCGGATCGACCTTGGCTGCACGTCGTGCCGGTATCCAGGCGGCCAGGGCCGCGACGGCGACCATAAGCACGGCGGCCCCGATCATCGTGAGAGGATCATGAGGTTCGATGCCGTAGAAAACAACCCGGATCACGCGGACCAGAGCCAGTGCGACAGGTAAGCCGATGGCTACGCCTATGCCCGCGAGCGTCAGGGCCTCTCGGAGGATCGGCCGGGCCACGTCCCAGGGACGGGCGCCCAATGCCTTGCGAATGCCCATTTCGCCGGTTCGTCGCGCGACGTTGTAGGCCATGATGCCGTACAGGCCGATGCACGAGAGCGCCAGGGCCAGGAGGGCAAGACTGCCACAAAGCGATGCAAAGAGGCGTTCCTGAGCGAGAGACTTCTTGAGGGCAAGTTTCTGTGTCGTTATCCCTTCCAGCGGCAGTTTACGGTCCACCTGGGCTACGGCCCTACGCACGGCGGGTACCAGAGACATCGGAGGAAGCACACTGCGCACTATACAGGTCAAATAGAGAAACCGCATTTGTGAATAATGTATATATAGAATCGGTGAAATATCTCGGCGCAGGGTATCATATTTCTGGTTACTGCATAGACCTATAATCTGACACTGTAGTTCATCAGCCATTATAAATTGGCCCAGAGGATTCTCACCTGGGAAAAACTCGCGTGCGAATTTCTCGTTGACGATAGCAACCTTCTGGGAATCTTCTGTATCCGTTGGACGAAAATCGCGCCCCTGTAGCAGTTTGATTCCCATTGTTGCGAAATACTCCTCACTCACGACCAGAGCCATGGAATCTTGCGGCTCTTTGTCCGAACGGCCGGGTATCGAAATTCCACGGTACCAATCCTCTCCCTCTCCTCCCAGTATTGTCCGACATGAAAGGGCGACCGACTGAACGCCGGGAATCTCTGCAATCTTCTGACGCACGGTACCAAAGAATCCTTGCACATCTTCCGGGGGGGACAGGGACGAATAAGGACTGATTGGAACGATCAAGAGTTTCTCTGTGTCGAATCCCGTATCCGTTCGATAGAGATTGATCAGGGTCCGGCATAGGAGGCCGCCGGCCACGACCAAAATGACGGACAAACCCACCTGTGCAGAGACCAACACCTTGCCCAGACCGAGCCGGGGCGCGCCGCGGCTACCGCCGTCTTTGAGACCGACCGACGGGTTGGTGCTTCCGGCACGCAATGCCGGAAACAGGCCGGACAATAAGGTGGTGACCATGCCGACGGCCAGGGCAAAGATCAAAACGTTCGCATCAATGCTTAGGTCGAAGTATTGATGCCTTGACGGAACGATAATGGAACTGGAGGATTTAAGCCTTGACGGATTGATAAAATAACCGGCCAGTGCCGCCCTTATCCATACGGAGAATACCAACCCAAGACAAACACCCACCATTGACAGGATCATGCTCTCCGTAAGTGATTGGCGTATGAGACGCCACCGTCCGGCGCCCATCGCCGCCCTCACGGCCATCTCATGTTGACGGGCCGCCCCCCGAGCCAGCAGCAGACCGGCCAGATTCGTGCAGGCGATCAGCAAGACCAGACCCACCACGCCAAGCAAGTACCATAAAGGTTGAGCCATCACCTGACGGTTGACTAGTACCCCGTGCCGACCTTTCTGCAAAAAGATTCCGGACCGGTCAATCTCTACTTTAGAACGATCCAGTACGTGGCTGAACAAAATCTCCAATGAGCTCTGCACCTGAGCCTCACCGGCGTCGGGAGCCAGTCGCCCCATGATCTGAACCCACCATGCGTCATACGAACTTAACCATTCGTCTTCGCATAGGGGCGTTGGGGCCATCATGGGGACATAGAAATCGGTACGCCTCTCGCCGGCCAGGGGACCTGCGTATCGGCGAGGGAGTACGCCAATGACAGTAAAGCTTGTATTACCTACCGTAAGAGTTTGGCCCAAGACATGAGGATCGAGACCATAGACGCGTCGCCAAAAAGGATAGGTGAGGACGGCCACCGGAGTAGCATCAGGGCGGTCATCTTCGGGCGTAATCGGCCTTCCAATCAAGACCCCTGCGCCGTAGCCCTTGAAAAAGTTGCCCGACACCATTTGTCCGTTTGCCAACGACGCAACGCCTCTTACACTGATCGTTACAGGTTGCTTAAGGTAGGAAAAAGCAAAAATATCAGAGAATCCCTTTGCCTGCTCGACGAAATCCCGATATGCGGGATACGGAAAAGATCCAGAATAGATTTTGTGAGACTGGGTTTGTCCGAAGTTACCTGAAAAGCCACCAAAGCGATGAAACACGGGCCGCGCTTGACCTGTCCAGTTGATCACACGCAACTCATGTGGATCGCGAACAGGCAAAGACTTGTACAGGATGCCGTTGATCATACTGAAGATCGCCGCATTAACCCCAATACCCAGGGCCAGTGACAGCACCGCGATCGCAGTAAATCCGGGGCTCTTACGCAACTGGCGAAGTCCGTAACGCACGTCGTTCCATATCGCTCTCATTTGTTCTTCCTTCCGAATTCTGTCTCCTGCATTTAGCATTCTTTCTCAATCACTCGTATCTCAGTGCCACCATCGGATCGACCCTTGCTGCCCGGCGGGCGGGTATCCAGGCGGCCAGGGCCGCGACGGTGACCATAATCACGACGGTCCCGATCATCGTGATAGGATCATGAGGTTCGATGCCGTAGAAAAAAGACCGGGCCACACGAACCAGAGCCAATGCGACAGGCAAGCCGATGGCTACCCCTATGGCCGTGAGTGTCAGGGCCTCTCGGAGGATCGGCCGGGCCACGTCCCAGGGACGTGCGCCCAATGCCTTGCGGATGCCCATTTCTTTGGTCCGTCGCGCGACATTGTAGGCCATGATCCCGTACAGGCCGATGCAGGACAGCGCCAGGGCCAGTAGGGCAAAACTGCCAAAAAGCGATGTCATGAGGCGTTCCAGACGAAGAGATTCCTTGATAGCGAGTTTCTGCGTCGTTATCCCCTCCAGCGGCAGGTTCCGGTCGATCTCGGCCACGGCCTTGCGCACGGCAGGAACCAGAGACAACGGTTCAAGCACACTGCGTATCATGCAGATCATACTGGACAGCTCATATTGACTATGAGGTCTATAGAAAATCGGTACAACGCTTCGACGCAAGTCACGGCATATTTGGTTACTGCACAGACCCACGATCTGATATTCTTCACCTTCAAAGCCTTTAATTGCTATGAACTGGCCGAGGGGATTCTCATCCGGGAAAAACAAACGTCCGAATTCCTCATTGACGATGACGACACCCTGGAAGTCTTCTGTATCCGTTACGCGGAAGTCGCGTCCTTGTAGCAGGTTAATCCCTACGGTCGAAAAGTATCCCTCACTCACACTCAGCATAAGTGACTCGCGCGGCCTTTCATTAGGACGGCTTGGGATCCATATGTCAGGGCTCCATCCTGATCCACCCGTCAATGTCGTATCTGAGAGGGCAACGGACCGGACGCCGGGGATTCCCGCAATCTTCTGACGCACGGAATCAAAGAAGAGTTGCTCATCTCTATGGGGGGACAGAGACTCATCTGGATTGATTGGAACCAACAAGAGATTCTCCGTGTCAAATCCCGGATCCATTCGATAAAGATTGATCAGGGTCCGGCATAGGAGCCCGCCGACCACGACAAAAAGGACGGACATACCCACCTGCGCAGTGACCAGCACCTTCGGCAGACGGAGTCGGGGGGCGCCGCCGCTACCGCTTTCTTTGAGCCCTGACAACGGATTGGTGTTGCCGGCACGCAATGCAGGAAAAAAACCGGACAATAAGGTGGTGACCACGCCAACGGCCAGTGCAAACATCAAAACATTTGCATCAATCTGTAGGTTGAAGTGTCGATTGCTTGACGGACCGATGATAAAACCACTCACTGCCGCTCTTATCCATATGGACAGCAGCAATCCGAGACAAACACCTCCCAGTGACAGGATCATGCACTCCGTGAGTGACTGGCGTATGAGACGCCACCGCCCGGCGCCAATCGCCGCCCGCACGGCCATCTCATGTTGACGGGCCGCCCCCCGAGCCAGAAGCAGGCCTGCCAGATTTGTGCAGGCGATCAGCAGGACCAGGCCCACCACGATCTGTAGGGCCCATAAGGGTTCAGCCGTCCTTCGACGACCACGCAATACGCCTTGATGACCTTTCTGCAACAAGATCCCGGGCCGGTCAATCTCCGCTCCAGAGCGTTTAACAACATGACTAAACATAGGCTCCAATGATGCCTGGATCTGAGCCTCATTAGCCCCGGGAGCCAGCCGTCCCATCATCTGAATCCACCATGCGTTATCTGAATTCAACCACCTCTCACCGGGCATAAGTTGCCGCTGAGCCGTCAGGGGCACATAGAAATCGGTGCGCCTTCTACCGGCCAGGGGACCGACATATCGACGAGGCAGTACGCCAATGATGGTAAAACCTGTTTTGCCTACTGTGAGAGTCCGGCCAATGACGTGAGGATCGAGACCAAAGACGCGTTGCCAAAGAGGATAGGTAAGGACGGCCACCGGCGGAG
>JBARRE010000095.1:0-8084 GCA_049644065.1 Sedimentisphaerales bacterium
GAGATATGATAGACGAAAATAGAAGGAGAAAGATTTTGAAGACCTGTGTGTTCATTTTGAGCCTGCTGGCAGCATCGGCGGCTCTCCCGCCAGGGACGACTAGCGCCGCTGCAGAAGCTCCCCATCCGCCGAGTCCCGTCATTGCCGGCGATGCATGGTACCCCCGGTCAAGCGATACGCACCCGACCGATATTGCTAAATCACACATCGAGCAGATCACAGCCCTGACCGGCGGGACACACAAGTATACGGTCTTCCAGGGCGGCACGATGGATGGCCGGAATTGCCGGTCGCCCATGGGCTGCGGGATAGCGAGGGAAGGGGCCTTCCTCCAGACCTGGGAATCTAACCGGTCGGTTCGGTTGGAGAACGTCGGCGACGTTGACGTGGTCAACCCGTGGCTCTCCAACGGCCGCAACAACTTCCGCAGCGTCGAAGAAATCGTCTCGGCGGCCGTCGCGCCGGGCATGACCGACGCGGACAGGGCTTTTGCTCTCTGGTTCCAGGAAATCCGGTACCGTCACCATTCCGCGGGCGATAACAATGAGCTGGGCGACCCCGTGAAAGTCTTCAATGTCTATGGGTACAACACGTGCGGTAACGATTCTATCTGCCTGGCTACATTGTGGCGCAAGGCCGGGCTTAAAGTGGCGCCGGCCCGGGCTCTCGGCCACTGCATCTCCCAGGCCTTCTACGACGCCGGCTGGCACTTCTATGATGGCGACATGCACTGCGTCTACCTTCTGCGAGACAACCAAACCGTAGCCGGCGAGCAGGACATCGTGCGCGACCACGACCTGATCAAGCGGACCCACTCGAAGGGAATCCTGTTTCCGGATACCTGGTGGTCCGAGCCGGAAATGTGCTCGATGTACTTCTTCGAGGGATCGGTCACGGGCGAGCGCTCCGGTAAGTCCGATACCACTATGAACATGGTTCTGCGTCCCGGCGAGGCGCTCACCTGGCGCTGGGGGCAGCTCCGCCCGCTCAAGTATCACGGGATGTTGCGAGTGACCCCCACGTACGAAGACGCGATCTACAATGGCCTGTGGGAGTATCGTCCGGATTTCTCCAAGGCCGTTTGGCGTAAAGGGACTGTGGCTGTGGAAAACATCACGGTGAGGCCGGATGGTCTAGCTGCCGATGAGGGCAAGACCGGCACGATTGTCTGGTCGATGCGCAGCCCGTACGTATTCGTAGGAGGTCGGCTCGATGTGGAGGGTGCGGGGATCCGGTTCTTCATTTGCCAGGATGGCAAGACCTGGAGGTCCTTGCAGGACAGCCTTGACAAGTTCTTTCCGATTGTCGGTCCGGCCTGCTATGAGTACCAGCTCAAGTGCCAGTTGGAAGGGCCGTCGCGGCTTCAGCGCTTGGCGATCATCAATGACGTGCAAATGGCCCCCTTAGCGCTGCCGGAAATGGTCGTAGGTGAGAACGTCTTCACGTACTGCGACCAGTCCGCTGGGGACCGCAAGGTGCAAATCACTCACAACTGGGTCGAGCGGTCGGCCTCAAGGCCACCGTCGGCCGTCGCCGTCTGGCCGCCCGACGGTGGCGAGGCGAACGGCACGGACGTCGTCTTTCAGTGGACAGATTCCAGCGACCCTGACAGTGATGCAATTGCCGACTACCAGTTTGAACTGTCCGCCCGAGCCGATATGAAGTGGCCGCTCTCGATGAGCTTCTACAAGCTCATCTCACGGACCGCCGATGCCGCTAAGGAAAAGGACAACACCACCGGCAAGGAAAGAATCCTGGTCAAGGCCCAGTATACTTTGCCCCAGCCGGGCCTGCTGACGCCGGACTGCACGTACTACTGGCACGTGCGGGCCCAGGATGACAAGGGCGTGTGGGGGCCCTGGAGCAAGACCTGGAGATTCAGCGTCCGCGGCCCCTCGCACCCTCTATATGTGACCGTGGACTACGACCAGGCAAAGGGTATGGGCACTCTTCGCTGGAAAGCCAACCCGGTGGGCCGTGCACCGATCAAGTACCGGGTCTACGGCAGCGACGAGAAAGGCTTTACGATCGCCGACCAGAGGCACCAGGGCGTCGTGGGCGTGACCAAGGAGGAGATGGCTGACTGGAACCCGTGGTTCCCGGCGAACTTCATCGCTGAGACCACGGCAACGGAACTGGCGGTGCTTGGTGGCGACACAGACGTGTCGCGGGCATCCTGCCCGCGATTCGAGGGCGGGACGCCCTCGACACGACGCGGCCGGGAGGGAGGCGACGTGGACCTGCCCGCTGCCAACAAAACTTACTACCGCGTGGTGGCGATCGATGAACTGGGCAAGCGCAGCGGACCATCCGACTACGCCGTTGCTCCACGGCCCGTTATCTATAGCAAGCCGGTAGCGACCGTCTTTGTCGGCACCGAGTACCGTTACCAGATGCGTGCCAATCGATCTCTGGGCGACCTCAGCTCGCGGATGGTGGATGACCGGCAGACAAGCGGCTACTTCGACATTGAGAAGCCCCGATTCACGCTTGCTCATGGGCCGGCGTGGCTCAGGATGGACGAAGCGACCGGCGTACTCTCAGGCACACCGGATATGTCGGGCAGTACCGACGTGGCGGTCACTGTCACCATTGATCGCCAGGTGCGGAAGCTCGACGAGGCGGCACTCCGTTGGGGTAGGGAGAAAGTGCTTTCCATAGAGGCTGAGCGCGTCGGTACAGCGACCCAGAAGTTCGTCATCGACGTTGTGAAGGCGACTGATTAAGATCGTTCTCAGCACGAATTTGCAGAAGTTCAGTTATAGAGAGAATTGGCCGACTGAACAAGATTTATGTCCCGCGTCGGAAACACTATCACCGGGCGTTAATTATTTGCTGTCCAGTCTTTGAGGAAATGAACATAAGTCGCCAGTTCCCCTTGCCCAAACCATGAATTCCCCTTTATAATTGTTATGTATGCTTTGATAATGCACATATTCACAGAGAATATTTAGGAGATTTAGTCATGCGTTGTTGTTATTTGGCGATTTTAGCATTTGTAATATCATTCAATAGTGGGCCGATAGTAAGGGGACAGGCATACGGCCAGCCCGATCATGACCAACCAGGCGATCAGATGATTCAGGAATACTTAGGTCGCGTAACGGAGGAGATCTATGGAAAGTTTTTAGAAAACATTGAATCTGTCGAGGCCTGGAAGAAACTTCGTTCCCAGTACAAAGAGGAATATCTTCATATGTTAGGGCTTTGGCCAATGCCACAACAGACACCACTTAAAGCTACTATTACCGGGACACTTAAGGGTGGCGATTATATTGTGGATATGCTTCATTACCAGAGCCGGCCCAGGTTATATGTTACTGCCAATCTCTATCGTCCAAAGAACATCGCAGAGGATCAACGTTTACCGGCTGTGCTGTATGTCTGTGGGCATTCCTCGCGGGGGCGAAATGGTAATAAGACAGCCTTTCAGTCGCATGGTATATGGTTTGCGCGGCATGGTTATATTTGTCTTGTTCTCGACACGTTGCAACTTGGCGAAATCGCGGCTGTTCACCATGGTACATATCGTGAAGGTCGCTGGTGGTGGCACTCACGCGGATACACCCCTGCGGGTGTAGAATGCCTCAATGGGATTCGCGGCATCGACTATCTGCTTAGCCGAGAGGATGTGGACCCTCAGCGTATTGCCGTAACCGGAATCAGTGGTGGTGGAGCGGCCACCTTTTGGATAGCTGCAGCCGATGAGCGCGCTAAAGTTTCTGTTCCAGTGAGCGGCATGGCAGATCTGATGTCTTATATGCCCAACCGGGTGATAAACGGACATTGCGATTGTATGTTTCTGTACAATACTTTCCAGTGGCCCTGGACACGTATCGCTGCTTTGATAACGCCACGCGCATTGTTGTTCGTAAACAGTGACCAGGACAGCATTTTTCCGATGGATGCCAACCAGCGTGTAATCAACCGGCTGGAACGAGTGTATAGTTTATACGGGGCAAGTGACTTTGTTGACAGCGTGGTTAGTATTGGCGGCCACGCTTATCGGCAGGATATACGTCAGGCCGTCTATCGTTTTATAAACATGCATCTGAAAAACGATGCAAAGATCGTAAAGGACAGCGAGATAGACCTCGTGACAGGTTTAGACAATGACCGGCGGCATCCCATTGATCCGGAGAAACTCCGTGTGTTTCCTGAAGATTCTGATATTCCGACAGATGAATTGAACACTACTATAGACCGGCACATTGTATCTATGGCACAGGTAGAGCTACCTAAGGAAGGCCGGTATGATGCGTGGAAGGCTACAATTCTGGCAGAACTTCGTCGTGTTACGTTTAGATATTTCCCCAAGAGGATTCCCTCTGCCAGCTTACTTGAAGAGATTGAACCGGATAATGCACGGCTTGAGTCGGAACCTGGCATCGAAGTTCAATTGCAACATGCTACGGGATTTAATTCAGTCAGGGATACGAAGCGTATTTTGATGATTGTACGAAATCCTGATTCAAACGAAAGTGTGCCCAACTGGGCACGACGTGTGTGTGAGCGTGGTGACAGTGTGTATTTATGTGCCCCTCGCGGTGTTGGCCAGAC
This sequence comes from Sedimentisphaerales bacterium, assembly GCA_049644065.1. Lineage (GTDB taxonomy): Bacteria > Planctomycetota > Phycisphaerae > Sedimentisphaerales > Anaerobacaceae > JAFGPJ01. The sequence continues at coordinate 4,561 of JBARRE010000095.1, forward strand.
GCGTTGGACTCGCAAGAATCCGCCCAATTATGTCGAGCGCTCTCATGTCCTGCTTGGACGTACCGTCGATACCGGACGTGTGTGGGATATTATTGCTACTGCCCGTTATCTACACGGTAAGTACAATAGTAATATCCCCGTTTATGTGCTCGGTGAAGGTGCTGCCGGGGTCCTTGCGGCCTATGCTGCCCTATGTGAGCCTGAGATTGCCGGTGTGATATTGAATAAACCTCCATTATCTCATATGGACATCGAATCGCCTCAGTTTCTGAACGTTCTCAGAGTATGCGATGTTCCTGATGTTTTGGGGATGCTTGCTCCGCGTGCGCTCACTATTTACAGCAATCGCAGTGATATGTTAGAGAAGGTTGTAAAAATCTATTCTGCTGCCGAAGCCTCTACAAATTTTGTTCAAAATTCGACTCAAGCAGATTAAACTGTTCTCCATCATTTCAATGTGAAACGATCGTTGGCGATGGAGTAATATGACATTACATATATTCTGAGTATGGGAAATCTTAATTGGTATGAGAAGCCGAATGAATAGATGCTGGAGAGTAAAAGGTATGTGTTGTGGTTCGATAACAGCCCTACTTGTGTGCGTGGCAATTTCAAACTTTTTCATTTCAAATGATTTACTTGCAGGAAATCCTAAAGGAATTAAACACATCACCGTCTATCGAGAGAAGCGTCGTTTTGGTGGTTGGCCGGCCAATCATGGAATCTGGTCATGGAGAAATGAAATCTTAGTTGGTTTTAGCTGCGGACATTATAAAGATTTGGGGCCAAACCGCCATGCGATTGACCGTGAACGGCCGGAAGAACACCTCTTTGCACGAAGCTTGGATGGGGGCGAAACATGGTCCATCGAGAATCCTGCTGAAAAAGGTGTTATCATTCCTTATGGTGCAGCATTGCATGGCACGCGATCGCCGCACCTGCTCCCCAAAACACCGCTTGATTGTCCGGGAGGAGTAGAATTTACTCACCCTGATTTTGCGATGACCCTTCGAATGTTAGATAATAATGTGGGGCCATCTTTGTTTTACTATTCTTATGATAGAGGTAACAATTGGAACGGCCCGTTTATTCTCAAAGTACAAAAGATAGATGGGATAGCAGCTCGAACAGACTATATAGTTAACGACAAGCTCGACTGCATGTTATTCTTAACAGCAGCAAAGAAGAACGGCAGGGAGGGGCGTCCATTTTGTGCCAGGACGTATAACGGAGGTAAAAACTGGAATTTTGTTTCATGGATAGCACCTGAGCCAAAAGGATTTTCAATTATGCCTTCGACTGTTCGTCTGTCGAAAACAGCTCTTCTGGCCGCAGTTCGCCGACGTGAAGGTAATAAAAGATGGATAGAGATATACATTTCCGAAGATAACGGAAATAACTGGCGCTTCCTGAGCAAACCAGCATCCGATCTGGGTGAAGGCAATCCACCAAGTTTGATACGACTCACCGATGGCAGACTTTGCCTATCGTATGGGTATCGAGCTGAACCATATGGAATTCGCGCACAAATAAGCAGTGATAATGCGAAAACATGGAGCAAACCCATACATTTGCGTGATGATGGCGCTAGCAGAGACCTTGGATATGTTCGGTCTGTCCAACGTTCGGATGGGAAAATTATTTTTGTTTATTATTTTTGTGATAAACAGTCTCCAGAACGCTATATTGCGGCAACTATTTGGGATGGAAAATGAGACTGTTTTCCCTTCTAATCGGAGGATATTTTAATTAGTCAGTGTAGGCTCTTCTTTCTGGATCTGCCGCCACATTTTGGCAGCGACTTTCACAGCAACAGGCCTGTCCTTGGTTGCTATGCCATTGATCCTTGTATGCTCCTGAATGTTGGCTGCTAATTCAGGATCATTCTTCTTGATCTCAGCCCATAGTCTCTTGGCGATTCGCAGAGCAGTTGCCTTGTCCTTGGTTGAGAATTTTTCACCTTTGGGCACTAAGCGCTGGCGCTTAATCCATCCGGGAATCCACCAATAGTACCGGCCGTTATTCACAATGAAGCTTCCCGGGACCTTTGGTTTGCTCCTTGGGTCAATCAGCGGCCGGGGTTTCATTTTACGAGCGACTGTCCAGTAATAGCCGCCGTTGTTGAGGTAAATCGTCCCGGGCACGCTCTTTTTTTCTATTCTTGAAACAGTAGTTTTCTTGGGTCTGTAGATCGCACCGTTTGCCGGCACCCGCTTACCTTCGGCCAACCACAGTTCGTTCTGAGATTCCCAGAGTAGCATCGAGTAGTCATAGAGCCATTTTCTCGCCCTATGGGTCAAAAAGACATGCACTTTATTTATCCAGCCCCCCTGAAATTGCCGAAGTAGTACTGATGAGAACGCACAAATCTGTGTTACTCAAGGGCTTAGCATTTTTTGGTGTGATCTGGACGACGTGCCTTTTCATGGGGTGCCGGTCCGTCGAGGTCGAGCAGCCTGTCTCAGAGCCGGTCTTTTTCCCACCGCCGCCGGAGGTGCCGCGCTTGCAGTTTCTCACGTCCTTCTCCGGACCTGAGGATCTTGGTGCACGGGCAACAACCGGCGGCCTTGAGCGGTTTGTGATCGGTGAGCCGGAAGCGATGGAGGGCATCACCTCGCCTTATGGAATGGCGATTTTCGAAGGCAAACTGTACGTGTGCGACGTGGGCAGGAAAATGGTCGCGGTGTTTGACCTGCGGAACCGCACGTTCGGCTATTTGACAAAAGACCGGCGATTGATGAAACCGGTCAATATCTTCATAGACGACAATGGCTGGAAATACGTGGCCGACCCGACAGCCGGCCTCGTGTTTGTATTTGACCCCGATGACAACCTTATCACCATGTTGGGACAACAGTTGAAGATCAGCCCCATCGATGTCGTCGTTCGCGGCGCGCTATGCTATGTCACTGATTACGCCAGTAACCAGGTCGTTGTCCTGAACAAAGTGACGGGGGAAGAGATCATGCGCGTCGGCCTGAGACGATTGACGGAAGTACAAGTCCAGCCCGAGGCCGAGCTGCCGCCGGGAGAGATTTCTCTTATCAGTGATCTGGCCCTTGATCAGCAGGGCAACATTTATGTCACCGATAAAGCCGGCGCACGGATAACGCAATTTGACCCGTCCGGAATATTCAGGCGAACGATCGGGCGGATGGGTGACAATATAGACGAGTTTGTCAGGCCCAAGGGCATTGCCATCGACAGGGAGAACAGAATATGGGTCGTGGATGCCGCGACAGAAGTTGCCAAAATATACAATGAGCAGGCGCAGCTTCTCTTGTTTTTCGGCCTGCCCGGCAACGAGCCCGGCACGATGAATTTGCCGGCGACGATTGTCGTGGATTATGACAACGTGGAATTCTTTCAGAAGTACGCAGTTCAAGGTGCCAGTATAGAATTCCTGGTTTTGGTCTCGAATCAATATGGACCAAACAAGATCAGCGTATATGGTTTTGGCACATTTCCCGTTCATGGAAGCTGATCGCACAAGCGGGGGCGTCTGTCTCGCCGACGCGGCCGCA
>JBARRE010000096.1:0-4384 GCA_049644065.1 Sedimentisphaerales bacterium
TTTACAGCCTCTCTGACGCCGTCAGGAATGAAGAGACTTATGTCTTTGGCGTTTGCAGCGGGAGAATCCATCCACGGATTCCGGTCGGCCGCGATTGCCATACCGGGATCGTTTGATGTGGTCAGAGCGTACAGGCCGAAAGGCATGTGATAGGTATAGCTGCAGTGCTTTCCTGGCTCGGGCCCGAAATCCCACAGATCAATCAGTTCACGGAAGCCTGCGCCCACGTCGGCGAGCCTGAACTCCGTAGTCCCGGCGTCGGCCGGACAGACAAAAGTCCCGGGCGTCACCTCAGCATACTTGACTAAAAGATAGAAGCAGGATGAAATATTTGCCGTTCCGCCGCTGCCATTGACCGATAAGCCGTAAGCGCCAAACCGATTCAGGGCGTTCCATGCAGGTATTCTCGCAGCCCATACGCTGTTTCTACCGCCGGAGCGTGGAAATTCGTCTTCGTAGTCGTTGGCATATATCAGCATCGCCCTGCCGATCTGGGACAGATTATTGCCGCACTCGAGGCGATAAGCATCGAATCGGGACATCTGGGATGCAGGCCCTATGACGGCCAGAAGAAACAGACACACAAACACCACAACCAGAACTTCTACGGGTCCCAACTTTTTCGCTTTGTCTCGCTCCGACATTTTTGTTTTTCCTCCAAAGATTTCCTCGGTTAACCGGCAGGGCATTATCTTCTCAGCATTCCGCGACAACCAACCGGATTCCTCCTGCCAGCAAGTATATCGTTCTTACCAAAAGTTTACCATATTCCGGGCAATGAGTCAAACATTATTGCGACCGATAACCTGTAATTATGTGCTGGGTGAGGTCCTGCCGGATCTCGAAAGGCCCAAGATGATTCTGGACCTCCATTCCGAAAGTTCCGCCGAAGCCACTTCCACCGTAGCCCTGCTCATGACTGGTTGGTACTCGCCACGAGTACGAGCAATTTCCGCCTCACCTGAATTCGAAAGTGCCGCCATCGGCGGCTAATGCCTGCCAATTGTATATATGCCGATAATTATAGCAAAAATTACTTGAACTTACAGCGTCGAGAGCCTTTAATATGCCTTGAGGTTCATTTTGCGAAAGTTCGTTTAGGAGTTTAAGAAAATGACTCTGAAAGAGTTCTGGGCTGATACGGGCAGGTGGCTGCGGGCACATAAACCGTCCATAGGTGCAGCGCATCAGCCGGAGATCGATGATGATGGCTTGATCAGCCAGAATGATGACTCTGCCGAGCAGGCAGGCGATAGGGCCGTGCCGGCCGGGGCTCGAGGTAATAATGTCGTAGTCAGGGCGGTTCCGCCGGTGGACAGACACGAGTCGCTCGAAAAACTCCAGGTGGGTTTTGACAAGCTCGTCGAACAATTGCAGGGTATTAACGAGCATTTGAGCCGTCAGGCCACACAACATGAAGATTTAATGGGCCGAATCCAGCAACTGCCCGAATTGCTCGAAAACTTTCCTGCAGTCGTGGAAAATCAGAAGCGAATCACCGAGCAGCTTCTCGAACAGCTAAAAGGTGCCGCGGCAAAGAACGAGCAGTTCGTCGATGCTGTTGAAAAAATCCCGACTGAAACGGCCAAGCAAACCGATGCTCTGGTGAATATAGACCATCAGCTTGCCGCTGCGGCCGATATCGACGTGCAGATGACCGAGAGCTTAAATAATTTTAATGAGAGCCTGGATAAACTGAACCAGAGCACTATCGGTCAGACCGATGGAATTATCCAGATGAGCAAGACTTTTGCCGCCAGCGACAGATACCTCAAATACATCATATCCAGGCAGAATAAACGTTTTATGTGGATTTTTATAGCCGCCATCAGCATATGTGTAACCGCCATTTTGATTCTGGCCGGCATTGTCATTTATCTAAAATACTAATAGCAATCCTTTTCTGCATGACTTAGGCCCCACTGCATCTTTCTATCCGAATATAAATATTTCCTACGAAAATTCAGGTCATACAATAAAACAGTTGAAAAACAATTCTATTTCGTTAAACTTCACAAGCTTTTGTGTTTGTTATTGAGTTTGTTATTGCTGTCAAATTCGAAAGGAGTAAAAAAGTGACAATTTTGAAGAGAATCGCACTTTTAGTGCCGGCTTTAGCCTTTAGCACAGTAGCTATGGCGGCCGAAGGCACAAATGCGGGCGAGACCGGCGGAACATTGTTATGGTGGGTCGCACCGATCGCGTCTCTGCTGGCGCTGGGCTTTGCAATGTATTTCTATAAGAAGATGATGGAGGCTCCTGAAGGCACTGAGAAAATGATCGAAATTGCCCGGCACGTGCGCGAGGGCGCCTACGCATATCTGTTACGGCAGTACAGTGTAGTTACTATGGTGTTTATCGTGCTGCTGGCGATTTTTGCCTTCCTCGCCTACAAAGGCGTCCAGAACCCGTTTGTGCCGGTGGCCTTCCTGACAGGCGGCTTTTTCAGCGGCCTTTGCGGATTTCTGGGAATGAAGACCGCCACTAACGCCTCGGCAAGGACCGCTCAAGGCGCCAGTAAGAGCCTCAACAGCGGCCTGCAGGTCGCCTTCCGCTCCGGTGCGGTGATGGGACTGGTCGTCGTGGGCTTCGGCCTCTTCGACATATCCATGTGGTATCTGATCCTTGACAAGGTCGTCTATACGGCACAAAACATGGCGAATGGGTTAACGCTTTGGGGGCTTCAATTAGTTCCTGCTGGGATGGAAGTCGAGCATAAGCTCGTGGAAATCACCACAACCATGATTACGTTCGGTATGGGTGCTTCGACCCAGGCGTTGTTTGCTCGTGTCGGCGGCGGTATCTATACGAAGGCCGCCGATGTGGGAGCCGACCTGGTTGGTAAAGTCGAGGCGGGGATTCCGGAAGACGATCCGAGAAATCCCGCTACAATCGCCGACAACGTAGGCGATAACGTTGGCGACGTAGCCGGTATGGGCGCCGACCTCTATGAAAGCTACTGCGGCTCGATCCTTGCAACCGCCGCTTTAGGTGCGGCACTGACGCTGGGTTCTCTGCCGGAAGGCCTGACTCCGCTGAAAGCCGTCTTAGCGCCGATGGTCGTGGCCGGCCTCGGCATTTTGCTTTCTATCGCCGGCATATTCATGGTCCGGTGTAAAGAGGACGCTACTCAGAAGAATCTCCTAAGAGCCCTGCTGGTCGGAACGCTTGGCAGTTCCGTTCTAATCATTGCCGCTGTTGCGGGACTGGCAGCTTTCAACTGGATTACCTGGGGTGTGTTTGGCTCGGTTATTTCGGGTCTGGTAGCCGGTGTTCTGATTGGACAATTCACCGAGTACTATACTTCCGACGAATACAAGCCTACCAGGGGTATCGCCGACCAGGCCAACATGGGGCCGGCAACCACGATCATTGACGGTTTATCTACGGGAATGTACTCTGCCGGCCTTCCGGTTATCACGATTGTTATTGGTATTCTCTGCGCGTTCGGCTTCGCGGGAGGCTTTTCGAACATCGCTATGGGTCTTTACGGCATCGGCTTTGCGGCCGTGGGAATGCTCGCCACTCTGGGCATTACGCTGGCCACCGACGCGTATGGCCCCATCGCCGACAATGCAGGCGGCAACGCCGAGATGAGCGGTCTGGGACCGGAGGTTCGCAAACGCACCGACGCCCTGGATTCTCTCGGTAACACCACTGCGGCAACCGGCAAAGGTTTCGCCATCGGTTCGGCGGCCCTGACCGCTATGGCGCTTCTGGCCGCCTATATCGAAGAGGTCCGGATCTGGATCGGCCGACTGGCCAACGAAAGTGCCGATGGAATCTATCAGGTCGGCAGTATAGTGTTCTCGGGCAAAGAAGGCGTTGCCGATGCCATTAACGTCAAGACAGCCGAGATGGGGCATTTTGTCGAAGCATATAATCTCACGATTATGAACCCGAAGCTTATCGGCGGCATCTTCATCGGCGCGATGATGGCCTTCGTCTTCAGTGCAATGACCATGAAGGCGGTCGGTCGAACTGCAGGTGCAATGGTGAACGAAGTTCGCCGGCAGTTCAGGGAGATCGCAGGGATCATGGAAGGCACAGGCAAGCCCGACTATGCCCGTTGTGTTGCTATCTCCACCAAGGGGGCCCAGAAGGAAATGCTGCTGCCGTCCCTGCTGGCGATTATCGTTCCCGTCGTGACCGGCCTGTTTCTGGACGTCGCTGGTGTCATGGGCCTGCTGGTCGGCGGGCTTACAACCGGTTTTGTCCTTGCTATCACGCTGAACAATGCCGGCGGCGCATGGGACAACGCCAAAAAGTATATCGAAAAAGGCGCCCACGGCGGCAAAGGCTCCGAGGCACACAAGGCCGCTGTTGTCGGCGATACTGTCGGCGATCCATGCAAGGATACATCCGGGCCGAGCCTGAACATTCT
>JBARRE010000097.1:0-3536 GCA_049644065.1 Sedimentisphaerales bacterium
ACAAATAAGGAGATTGTAAAATGGCAAAGGTGTCGATTGGAGTGAATACGGAGTTTGTCCGGCATGCCGACAAACCGTTTGAATGGGCCGTGGAAAAGGCTGCTGAACTGGGATATGAATACATCGAACCATGGGTCCACTGGGGCCGGGAGTTGATGAGCGAGGCCGGTTACTATATGACCGTTTCGATGCTGGATGACCCGTACCGCATCAAGCGGGCGTGCGAAAAAGCCGGGATCAAGCTTTCCGGCCTGTCGTCGCATACGGCGCTTTGCAGGCCCGACATCAGCGGCAACTATCTCAAGCAGGCGATTCGTTTCGCAGCAGAGTGCGGTGCACCCGTAGTCAATACGGATGAAGGCCCGAAACCGCCCTGGACCACGGAAGCCGAAGACCATGTCCTGATGCGTTATGTGCTGACCGAGGCGGCGGCGGTTGCCGAGCCGCGCGGGATCATGATAGGTTTAGAGCCGCACCAGCAGTACAGCAAAACGCCCGACGGTCTGGACAAAATCTGCAAGCTGGTTGATTCGCCCGCTATCGGAGTCAACTTCGATACCGGCAATTCTTACCTGAGCGGCGAGGATCCGGTTGAATGGCTTGGCCGGGTCAAAGACAAGCTCGTGCACGTTCACGCCAAGGATATTTCGATCGAGCAGTCCGAGGACGAACGGGGCAAGGTAACGGGGACGCCGGCCGGCTGCGCCTGCGGCGACGGTGTTATCGACTGGAAGAGCGTCATTGAAGCATGCAAGGATGCGCCGCGTGACGTTGTGCTGAGCGTCGAGTGTGGGACGATTGAACAGGCCGAGCGAAGCATCGAGCATCTCAAGAAATTCGTCTGACAGTCGGTTTTCTGCAGAGTATAATAGAGGTGGCTATATGGAAGAACGCAGTTCCAGAAGGCAGTTCTTGCGCACGGCAGCGATTGGGACGGCTTCGGCTGCTGTGATGCGACAATTATCCTGGGCGGAAGGTTCGGCTGAAAACCATCCTGCCGGCAGGCCGAACCTCGTCTTTATCTTTGCAGACCAATGGCGCGCCCAGTCAACCGGGTATGCGGGGAACAAGGACGTCAAGACGCCAAACCTGGATAGACTTGCGAAAGAGAGCGTCAATTTCAGCAACGCCGTCTCCGGGTGCCCGGTATGCAGTCCCTATCGCGCTAGCCTGCTGACCGGGCAATACTGGCTGACTCACGGCATTTTCTACAACGACAAGCCTCTGGATCCCAACGCGGTTACTATCGGCAAGGTTTATCGACGGGCCGGTTACGAAACTGCCTACATCGGCAAATGGCATATCGACGGTCACGGCAGAAACGCCTTTATTCCCGAAGAAAGAAGGCAGGGCTTTGGCTTCTGGCGGGTTTGCGAATGTACCCATAATTACAATCGTTCGCTTTACTATGCCGAGACTCCTGTCCTGCGTTACTGGGACGGTTACGACGCCATCGCCCAGACCCGCGAGGCTCAACAGTACATTCGCTTGCATGCGAACAAATCACCCTTTGTCCTGTTCATGTCGTGGGGTCCGCCTCACGCCCCGTATGAGACGGCGCCGGAGAAGTACCGCGCCATGTTTCCCGACCCGGCCAAGATTCAAATTGGCCCCAATGTCCCTGAGTCATTGAAGGAGAAGGCCCGGGAAGAACTGGCCGGTTATTACGCCCATATTGCCGCACTGGATGATTGCATCGGAGATGTTCTCGATACCTTGAAAGAATGCCGGGTTGAAGAAAATACCATTTTCGTCTTTACCTCCGATCACGGCGACATGCTGCGTTCTCATGGCCATACCAAGAAACAAAAACCATGGGACGAGTCGGTCAGGATTCCGTTCCTGCTCCGCTATCCTGCGGTGCATGGCAAGTCCGGCAGAACAATCGATATGCCGATCAACACTCCCGATATTATGCCGACGCTGCTTGGCCTGAGCGGTATTGCCGTTCCTGAATCGGTTGAGGGCAGGGATTTTTCAGGAGTAATCAGAGGAACAGAGCCGCACGACAACGATGCGGCTTTGATTATGTGCCCTGTGCCGTTTCATCAATGGAATTACCAGCGGGGCGGCCGGGAGTACCGCGGTGTGCGCACGCGACAGTACACCTATGTGCGGGACATTAAGGGGCCGTGGCTGCTTTACGATAATAAGGCGGATCCGCATCAATTGAAAAATCTGTGTAACGATCCCAAGTATGCACCAATCCGGCAAGAGCTGGAAACGATACTGTCTCGAAAACTCAAAGAAACGAATGACCAATTTCTGCCCGGCCCTGAGTACATGGCAAAGTGGAATTACCAATGGGATGGAAATGATGCGCCGCCGTAATTGTGTTTGAAGATACTAAAGGAGATGTCGTTATGGAAAGATTCAGGAATGTCACTATTCTCTTGCTTTTGGCTTTAGGCTTTTTGACGCTGTCCGATACAGCTTTTGCAGAAGAACCGATGCGTATTACGATGGAGGCGGATTCCGTATCGGTTAACCGGGGGCAGCGCAGTATACTCTGCTATCGTTACGAGGATGTGCCTTTCAAGCCGTACGTGCAGCAGTTGTATTCGCCGAGTGGGATTAACGTTTTGCGCGATGCACCACACGACCACCTTCACCACCATGCGCTGATGTATGCGGTTGCAGTGGACGGCGTGAATTTCTGGGAAGAGCAAACCGAGCCGGGGCGGCAACTGCACAAGCGTTTTGGTGATATGAGAATTGACAAGAACGATGGTGGATCCCAGGCCGGATTCACCGAACAGATCGACTGGATCAATCCCCGCAGCCGGGAGTTGATGCTGAAGGAGCGCCGCACAATCAAAGTCTGTCAATTGGACGACGTCAAGGCCACGCTATTGAGCTGGCAATCCAGCCTCGCAGTGCCATCGGGCAAAAAAACAATGACGCTCACAGGCTCGCATTATTTCGGCTTGGGTATACGTTTTTTGGAGTCGTTGGACACAGGGGGACAATTTCTCAACGCAGCGGGTCAGGTAGGCGATATCGTACGGGGTGCCGAACGGCTTGCCCGGGCGGATTGGTGCGCCTATAGTGCAGAGGCGGACGGCAAGCCAGTAACAATAGCGATGTTCGGTCATCCGGAGAATCTGCGCCATCCGACACATTGGTTCACAATGACCACGCCGTTTGCTTACCTGGCGGCTACGCTCAACCTGCATAAGGAGCCGTTGGAGGTGACTTCGGACAAACCACTGGTATTGTGCTATGCCGTGGCTGTTTGGGACGGCAGGGTCGACAAGAGTAAAATAGACCAGGTTTATCGCCGTTGGGTTGACAGTCAATGATGTCATGTAAATTGATTTGAGGAGAATGTTATGGCTGACAAGAAAAAAACGCCGGATCGGGTTAATCATAGTCTAACTCGCCGGCAGTTCATTCACCGGGCCGGAGCAGCTGCGGCCACGATAACGGTTGCAAAAAATACGGCCGGCAAAGAAATCAGTCCCAATGAGCGTATCGGTGTGGGCTTTATAGGTTGCGGGGGGCGCAGTAATGCACACCTGAAGACGGTTGATTAT
>JBARRE010000098.1:0-14399 GCA_049644065.1 Sedimentisphaerales bacterium
CCCTTAATGACGCAAGTTTCTCATTCAGTCCTCAGAATTCGCCTGCGCTCGGCTTTGGTTTCCGGTGCGGTTTTCTTGGCCTGCTGCACATGGAGATAATCCAGGAACGGTTGGAACGCGAGAACGATATAGAAGTTATTCAGACCGCACCTACGGTCAGTTATGAGGTCCTGACGAAGGACGGTGTAGTCAGAAGGATAGAATCACCCGGCCAATTGCCTTCTCCGAATCACATCGAAGAGCTTCGTGAACCCTTCGTTCGCCTTGAGATAATAACCGGGACCGATACTATCGGGGCGATTATGAAACTCACGGAGTCCAGGCGATGCAAGCTCATAAAGACCGATTACCTAAGCACTACCAGGGTAATGCTTGAATATAAAGCCCCGCTCGCCGAGATCGTATATGATTTTTACGATATCCTTAAAGGCATCAGCCGAGGTTATGCAACGATGGATTATGATTTTATCGGTTTCGAGGCCAGCGACCTTGTCAAGATTGACATTCTTGTAAATACGGTAGCAGTCGATGCGTTGAGTTTGATAGTGCATCGCAGCAAAGCAGAGACTCGAGGCCGTAAGCTGATTATAAAGCTGCGAAGAGCGATTCCCCGGCACCAGTTTGAAATTCCCCTGCAGGTTACCATAGGCGGCAAGATCATCGCAAGAGAAACCATCAAAGGCTTCCGCAAGGACGTGACACAGAAGCTTTACGGCGGAGATGTAACGCGAAAGATGAAGCTGCTAAAGAAACAAAAAGAAGGCAAGAGACGCATGAAAAGCGTTGGTAACGTCCAGATACCGCAGGAAGCATTTATGACGATCCTCGATAATAGCGAATAGTACATATCCTTCCGAAGTAGCACCAGCAATTTAATCAATTCCGAATTTCCCACATTGTCGTTGGCAATTCGACTGGAATTTGACAGTATATAGCTTATGGAGACTATTCAAGTCGACTTCTTGACGTAATTATCCGGTTTTTTTCGTTTTTTTAGAAGATTGTTGAAATTGAGATGAAAATTTGGTATTATTGGACTTGAAGTTGGTAGGAGTCTGTCATTGATGTTTTTATTTGGGAAAATCCCTGTTAATACTATTATAACTTTTTTGAAGGAGGATTGTCATGTCTAAGAAATTGATATATTCATTATCATTCGTTTTGTTGCTGAGCATGGCCGGCAGTGCATGGTCAGGCGCATCGAAGCCAATTCCGGCCGACGGTGCCCTGGTCGAGGATACATGGGCGAGCCTTGGCTGGACCGGAGGGCAAGATGCGGCCTCGTACGATGTGTACTTCGGTGACAATCTTGACGATGTGAAAAACGGTGCCGGCGATACGTCCCGTGGCAATCAGGCTTCCACTCTAAATTTCTTTGTTGCCGGCTTTCCCGGATACCCTTATCCGGACGGTCTTGTGCCGGGCACGACCTACTACTGGAGGATTGATGAGGTACAGACTGATGGCACAGTACAACAAGGCAGTATCTGGAGTTTTAAGATTCCATCTGATAAGGCCACTAATCCCGACCCGGCTGATGGAACCGAGTTCGTAGATCCGGATGTAACCTTTAGATGGGAGCCGGGTTTCGGCGCTAAATTGCACACGGTATATTTCGGCAATGATTTCGACGAAGTAGACAATGCAACCGGAGGAGCTGCACAGGGCGTTCCATCTTATAACCCTGGTACCCTCGAATTAGAGAAGATCTATTATTGGCGGGTCGATGAGTTTGATGCCGCCAACACGTATAAAGGCGATATCTGGAGCTTTACGACTCCGGGCGCCGTCGGGAATCCCCTGCCGGCAAACGCAGCAGTGGATGTCAAGCAAACACAGAATCTCAGTTGGACACCGGCAGATAGCGCCACTTCGCACGACGTATATCTGGGTACTGATAAAAACGCCGTGAAAGACGCCACGACAGCTTCTCCCGAGTATAAAGGCAACAAAGCACTTGGTGACGAAACTTTAGATCCCGGCACACTTGACTGGAATACAGAGTACTACTGGCGTGTAGATGCAGTCTATACGGATAATATTGTCAAGGGACTTGTCTGGGGCTTCACGACAGCCAATTTCCTTGTCGTAGACGATTTTGAGGACTACAACGTTGGTAACAACGAGATTTGGTGGGCATGGAAAGACGGCCTTGGCTACGCTGAGCATGACAATGAACCGGCTTATTCCGGCAACGGAACCGGGGCGGCTGTCGGCGACGAAACCACTCTCTCCTATACAGAGGAAACTATTGTCCATGGAGGAAGTCAGTCAATTCCGCTCTGGTACGACAACAACAAGGAAGGCTATTTTAACTATTCAGAGGCGGAACTGACTTTGAATGGTACGTATCCGAGCGACTGGACCGTGAACGATGTAAATACGTTAACACTTTACTTCAGGGGTAATTCGAATAACGCTGCTGAGCAGATGTATGTTGCTCTTAATGGCAGCGCAGTGGTCGCTAATGATGATCTGAATGCATCACAGATATCTATCTGGACGGCGTGGAATATCGATCTGCAAGCATTTGCCGACCAGAATGTGGATCTTACTAATGTCAATACGATTGCTGTCGGCTTCGGCGATAAGAACAATCCGCAAGCAGGTGGTTCAGGTAAAATGTACCTTGATGATATTAGACTGGCTACTGCTGCTGCCCCGGTCGGACCAATCCTGTTTCTTGACGAGGATTTCGAGAGCGTGGTCCTGGGTGCGAGCATAGAGGAGTCTCCGAGTACTGAAGATGTCTGGACCGATACGCCACCCGAAGGCTGGATCGTTGACGAGAGCGGCATTCCCGGCATCGGCGATCCTGCTACCGACGGTGTTGCCGATTGGGCCGGATGGGCCTTTGCGGATAGAGATTGGTGGTTCAATGTCGATCTTCAAGGTCGCGACAACTTCCAGAAGGGCCAGGGTACGATCGTAGTGGCCGATCCCGATGAGTGGGACGATGCAGCTCATACTGACTCGGCTTCAGAAGGTTGGTATAAAACTTACCTCAGTACGCCATCGATTGATATCTCAGATGCTCAGGCAGGTACGGTTCAGCTAACATTCGATTCAAGCTGGCGTCCGGAATTTGATAGCGACTATCGCCAGAGCGGAATTATCACCGCTTCCTTTAATGGAGGTGAAGAGATTGAGGTACTCTTGTGGTTGTCAGATCCGAGTAGTCCGAATTTCAAATCCGAAAGTCTTGCCCACGAGAACGAAACGGTTGTGGTCGATTTGGACAATCCTCCATGGGCAACAAACGTGGTTTTGAAGTTCGGTATGTTCGACGCCGGTAATGACTGGTGGTGGGCCATTGACAATGTGAAAGTCACCGGCATGCCCAAATAGGGAATCCGTAACCACAAAATCGAATTAGTGCCGAAAAACAGAATGAGTCTTGGGGCTGTTGAAAAAGTCCCAAAGAAACATTTGTGATTGCTGCGCGATTCTTCGAATAGCGCAGCAATCACATGTCTTTCAACAGCCCAAATGTCCCTAATCATTCACTCTTGAAGCTTAAAACTTCCAAACGAGTTGGCCGCCCATACCGTAGTTGCCGCTCGTACCCTGCACTTCGAAAGAGATAATCGCATTTTGGCCCAATCCAAGTTCTGCGCCTATATAGCCTCCTAATAATGACTCCTGATCAAGGTCTGTGCTAATTGAGCCTGATAAGCCATCTATCGAACCTTTCAATTCCATATCACCATTCAGAAAATGTAGAAATGGACCGCCAAAAAATGTCAAGTCCTTAGTGAGCTTTAAAGTAGGCCCCGTTGATATCTGTACTTCCACGATCTCAACATCTGTGGAGAAGTTCACATTGTAGCCACCAATAGAATAGATTTGTTGGTCAAAATCAAAATCGGCCCAGCTTACCTGGGTGAGCAATCCCCATCCGAAGTTCGCTTCTTCATAAAGTGTCCATTTGGCACCTCCCCCAATAAAAAAACACTCATCACTACTTCCAATATAACCAGCAACATTGTCCCGATTATCTCCTTTGTCAGGCTCAGCTTCAGCCACTCCCAAACGTAAAAATATCTCAGATCCTCGTCCCATTCCCAGAGCAAAGTTGGCCGATATTTTGTCAAAGTCAACATCCTTTATTGTGTCTGATATCAGCCCAAGTTCTGGAATGCCATCAGCATCAATATCCATACTGCCCCAGAAATATTCTGCGCCGACACTGGTTTTGCCACTGTCCTTGAGCCTGGATGTCGTAGGGCCCATAAGATCAAAAGCCAAAACCTGCGTGCTCATTAACATGACTCCGATCGTGACAATAATTAATCGCTTCATTTCTTTCTCCTTATCCATCAAAATATTTCGTTACAAATCATCTGTCCAATGAAAAACTATTTACCAATGACTAAATTATATTTATATTATCGTCTTCAGTCTTTACTGCCATTAAGTAATCTTCCTTACGCCAGTGCTTCCAGAAGCTACAGTTGCGTAGCTACTCTAATTCATTGCTCATTGCCGCGATATTATTGTAACGGCTTTTTTAATGCCCATACGCTATTTTTTATTGTTCGGTATTATGAAATGCTCCGGCACGGGGAACTGCGAGCACAGGAGCAGGACATCTTTTCCGACCTGCTCGATGACCGATTCATTGTCGATGTTTTCAGCAACTGTATTTATGAAATCGGCGATTTGCTTCGCTTGCTCCTGTTTAAAACCGCGGGTGGTAATAGCCGGCGTGCCTATACGCAATCCGTTCGGATTCATCGGCGGCGCCGGGTCGCCGGGTATCGTGTTATAATTCGTGACTATCCGGGCCCTGTCCAGGGCTTTTGCCAGTTTCTTGCCGGGTATGTTTTTACTTCTCAAATCGATTAAGATAAGATGATTGTCCGTTCCGCCCGTTACGAGATCGAAACCATATTCCAGCAGCTTTTCCGCCAGGGCTTTTGCGTTTTTAATTATCTGCTGCGCATAGGCGACGAACTCCGGGGTATCTGCTTCAGCCATTGCCACGGCGATGGCGGTCATTGTATGCATGTGCGGCCCGCCCTGCAGACCAGGGAAAACCGCCTTATCCACATTACCTGCGTGTTCTTCTTTACACAGCAACATACCGCCGCGAGGACCTCGCAGCGTTTTATGCGTTGTCGTCGATACAACATCGGCATAGGGTACCGGACTTTTGTGGATGCCGGCAACAACGAGACCCGCGATATGGGCAATATCACTGACCATGTAAGCACCGACTTTTTTGGCGATTTGGCCAAAGATTTCAAAATCGATTTCCCTCGGGTACGCGGTGGCACCGGAGATGATTATTTTCGGACGGTGTTTCTTCGCAAGCTCTTCAATCTGGTCGAAATCCAACCTGCCGGTCTCGGGATTCACAGGGTACGGGACGGAATTGTAAAACTTGCTGGTCAGCGAGACTTTCCAGCCGTGCGTCAGATGCCCGCCGTGAGAAAGAGACATTCCCATAATCGTATCGCCGGGATTTATCAGGGCGGCATAGGCCGCCATGTTCGCAACTGAGCCTGAATAGGGCTGAACGTTTGCGTGGTCGGCCTTGAATAATTTCTTCGCCCGCTCCTGAGCCATTCTTTCGATAAGATCAGTCACCTGCTGACCTTCATAGTATCGTCTGCCGGGGTAGCCCTCGGCGTATTTGTTAGTCAGGCAGCTTCCACTTGCCAGCATGACGGCTTTGGATACATAGTTTTCCGAGGGAATCAGGCGAATTGAGCCACTCTGGCGTGCCGCTTCCTGTCGTATAAGCTCATAAATCTGCGGATCATACTGTTCAAGAGCATTTATCATCTTTGTTTCTCCGTAATCGGCCTCTATTCAGGTTGTTTTTAGGGTTCCAAACGCAGAATCATACGCTCTGGGTTCTTATAGCACAGCTTAACTTTTTATACAAGTATTTATTTGTTGACAAATTTTAGCCGAAGACTACCATAAGCCGGTCAAATTATATATGAAAACCTGAATTAGTAAGAACTTATGCCAGAAGATAGCCAGGCAGCCGCCAAAGCCAGAGCTTTTTTTGATAAAGCCGGTAAGGTAGCTGAGACGAAAAATTTCGATTATGCCATCGATATGTACCTCCAGGGTCTACGCTACGCCCCGGATGCGCTTAAAGAGGGGCATCTGCCGCTGGCCGAATTGGCTCTGCAACGGCAAGGGCCCGATAACAAAAAGCCCACGATGATGGAGCGAGTTAAACGTATGCGGGGCAAGACTCCGCTGGAGCAGATGCTTAATGCCGAATACCTTTTCACGAAGGATCCCGACCACCTTCCGTACGCCGAGGCGATGCTGAAGGCTGCGCTGGCCGGCGGCTATGACAAAACAGCGGGTTGGGTTGCCAACCTGATCTTTCAGACCATCAACGCTTCCAGGAATCCGTCCGCTCAAACATATCTCATTTTAAAAGATGCCTATAGTACCCTTGGCCAATTCGACAAGGCAATCGTTGCGATTCAGCGGGCTGCCAGACTTCGACCTGATGACGGGGCATTGTCGGATGAGTTCAAGAACCTCTCGGCCGAATTGACAATGGCCAGGGGTAAATATGACGGCGAGGGCGATTTCAGGAAATCCATCAAGGACCGCGAGGGCCAGGAAAAACTTCAAGCTCAGGCCGGCGTGGTCAAAACCGAGGATTACCGCGTCAAAGCAGTTGAAGATGCGAGAAAAAAAATAGCTCAAAATTCAGATCTTCCGGTGAACATCTTCGAATTGGCCGATGCCCTTTCGGGACTGGAAACCGACGAGGCCGAAAATGACGCTATCGCGCTGCTGGAAAATAACTATAATGCCAGAAAAGATTTTAGTTTCAAGCGGCGAGCGGGCCTGCTAAGGATTAAACAGCTCAAGAGAAAGGTAAAAGAGACAAAAACCGCTCTTGAGACTAATCCCAACGATGTGGAGTCCAAGACTGCGCTCGAACAACTATCGGCACAATTAATCAGCACTGAATTGGAACATTACGAGCTTTGCGTGCAGAACTATCCGACTGACCTTGGAGTAAAATATGAATACGCTCTTCGTCTGGTCAGGAATAAACAATACAATGAAGCGATACCCCTGTTCCAGGAAGCGAAGAAAGACCCGAGGCGGAAGATCGCATCGCTGAATAAAATAGGTTTCTGCTTTTCCATGAAAGGCTGGCTTGCCGATGCAATCGATGTTTTCTCCCAGGCGATAGATTCCCATGAGATAAAAAATGATGCAATTGGCAAAGAATTGCGGTATAATTTGGCTCGCGCTCATGAACAGCAGGGTGATACAGATAAGGCGCTGGAGATATATCGCAAGATAGCCCAGAGCGACTTCGCATATAAAGACGTCAGCCAGCGGGTAGATAAACTAAGAAGTGAAAAAACGAAATCAGACTCTCAATAAGAATTTCTAAATAGAATAACAACGGTTTTTAGGAGATTACAGTGGTACAATCGTTACAGTCTAAAAAAAGAGCAAGACAGAACACGAAACGCAGAACGATTAATCGCGCACGCAAAAGCCAGGTCAAGACACAAATTAAGCATCTTGAAACAGCCCTGGAAAGCGGCAACGTCGAGGCGGCAGGCGAACAGCTCAGACTCGTTACAAAGAAGCTGGACAAAACAGCCTCGACGAGCACAATGCACAAGAAAACCGCCGCCCGAAAGAAATCACGCCTTGCCAAGCAACTTAACAGCCTTAAGGCAACAAAGGGCTAATCATCTCGGATTTCGTGAAGCGCTAAGTGTCAAGCGCCAGGGAAGGTACGAAGCGGACATTTCCGCCTTTGTTCGGCGGATAAGCTTCACAAAATATGCCTGAAATATTTAAAAACCAAATAATCAAACTGTTGAAGCACACCGATTACGAGCCGCTCAAGCTGGCACAATTAGTCAAAGCATTAGGTGTCAGCTCAGACGACTATCCAGAGTTCAAAGATGCTTTTGACCAACTCCGGCACGCCGGGCATGTGGTGATTGGTGCGCGTAATCTGGTGAGCCTGCCTTCTTTGGCGGGCCAAATCGTAGGTACGTTCAGAGCCAATCCGAGGGGATTCGGCTTTATCATTCCTCTCGAACCGAACTCGCACGGCGATTTATTCATACCGCCAACCGCTAAAGCCGACGCAATGACCGGTGATATTGTCATCGCCAAGGTCAAAAGGCAAGGCAAACGCGGCGGCGAAATGCGGTACAGCGGTGAAATCATCGAAGTGCTCGAACGAGCACAAAACAAATTCGTCGGGACCCTGGTAAAACATCCGGAAGCATGGCTCGTTCAACCGGATGGGAAGAGTTTTTTCGACCCTATTTCCGTCGACGACGTCGGCGCAAAAGGAGCTAAGGAAAAAGACAAAGTCGTCGTCGAGATACTTTCCTATCCGACGGAGAAATATCTGGCCCGCGGCGTTATCGTCGAAGTACTCGGCAAAGCGGGACATTACGATACCGAGATTAAATCGATAATTCACCAGTACCACCTGCCGGGAGAATTTGACGCCGGCTGTATCGAGCAGACACGCCGGGCTGCTGCCAGCTTCAATCCCGAAAAACGGAACACCCGGCAGGACATCACGGATAAAGTTATCATCACGATCGATCCGCCGGATGCGAAAGATTTCGACGATGCGATAAGTATCGAGAAAGATTCCCACGGCAACCGGGTACTGGGTGTTCACATCGCCGATGTCAGTCACTTCGTAACGCTGGATTCCCCGCTGGATGCAGAAGCAAAGGCTCGCGGAAACAGCGCCTATCTACCCGGAAAAACGATTCCGATGCTGCCGGAGATTCTGAGCAACGGGATTTGCAGCCTCCAGCCCGACCAGAAACGCTTCGCCAAAAGTGCGTACATCACTTACGATCAGCAGGGAAATATTCTGTCCCGCAACTTCGCAAATTCGGTTATATGCTCAAAGCAGCGATTAACCTACATGCAAGCCGACAGAATTTTGAAAGGCCACACAAAAGACACCAAGCCTGAAGTGATTGAGCTGCTCAAAGATATGGAGGCACTCAGCCGGGCAATTGAAGGGCGGCGAAGGAAAAATGGAATGTTACACCTGGACCTGCCGGAAACCGAGCTGGTGTTCGACAAATCAGGCCAGGTCGTGGATGCTCATCCAGCGGATGACAGCTATCCGCACACAATCATCGAGATGTTTATGGTCGAGGCCAACGACGCAGTCGCCTCGCTCCTGGACAGGCTCAATGTGCCCTTCATGCGGCGGATTCATCCGGAGCCGGATCCCATGAGCATGAAAAATCTCACCAGGCTCGTCAAGGCATTCGGATTTTCTCTGCCGCGGAATCCCGACCGCAGGATCATTCAGGATTTATTGGCCGCCGTAAAAGGCACCGACCGTTCTTTCGCTGTGAACATGGCGGTGCTGCGAAGCTTCGAGAAGGCCCAGTATGCCCCGCTGAATATCGGCCATTATGCGCTGGCTTCGGCACACTATTGTCACTTTACAAGCCCGATCCGACGGTATGCAGACCTGATAGTTCATCGTACGTTGGAATTTTATCTGCAAAATAAACCGGTCCCCAGGGAACAAGAGCAAAACCTGGCTGAGACCGGCAAACACATCACCTTCACAGAGCAGCGGGCCGAGAATGCCGAAAGGGAGCTGACTACCGTACTGACACTGCAAATGCTCAGTAAAAAAATCGGCGAGGAACTCGACTGTGTTGTGACCGGCCTGACAGGCTTCGGCCTATTTGTGCAATGCAAAAAGTTCGGCATCGAAGGACTTATCCGGATGGCCGCTTTGGGGCCCGACCAGTGGAAATACGACGAAAAGACCCAATGCGTAGTCGGCGAGCGCTCGGGGTGCAGCATACGTCTTGGCCAGGCCATGAAAGTGCGTATCGTCTCGGTGAACGTCCCAGCCCGTCAGCTCGACGTTAGTCCGGTCGAACTTATGGCAAAAGAACCGAAGCAGCGTACCAAAAGCAAGACCCGGAAAAAGCAGACAAAAAAGAAACGAAAAAATCGAAAATAAATCCACAGGTTCATAGGGGCAAAGGTAATAAAGTCGCTCTACTTCGGACCGGTTGCCGGCAGAGAAGATTCACAGTTATCTGAGAAAGCGTTGCGCAAAGCGCGCAAGACCGGGGAAGAACTCGTCCGCCATGTCCAGGCGAACAGATGAACAGATTCGCAACCAATGTAAGCAAATTCATTCATTTATTGACATTCTTTGCCAATTTTGTCATACTGACCTGCTCTTAGCATATAAATTAATGAATGATTGATTCTTGGTTATTTGGAGTTACAAATGAGAGCATCTGAGATGCGAAAAGGTCAAACCGTTAAGATTGACGATAAATTGTACGCAATTGTGGATTATCAGCACGTAAAATTAGGCAAGGGCGGAGCGGTTTACCAGACAAAGTTAAAAAGTCTGGCCGACGGCACAATTCAAAATATCCGCCTGCGTGCAGAGGAAATAGTCGAAGAGGCGTACATGGACAAAGGAACGTACGAATACCTTTATTCCTCCGGAAGCGAGCACGTCCTGATGGATACGACAAACTACGATCAGATCACCCTCGATGACGATGCGTTCGGCGACAGCGCTAAATATCTTAAACCCAACAGCCAATTGCAAGTCAGTATGTACGATGGCAAGCCGCTGATTGTGACCCTGCCCAATACGGTGGATCTGGAGATAACCGATACGCCGCCGGAGATAAAGGGCGCCACAGCGACAAATCAAAACAAGCCGGCAACGCTCGAAACCGGCCTGGTCGTTCAGGTGCCGCCTTTTATCAAGCTCGGTGAGGTCATCCGCGTCGATACTCGTACCGGCGAGTATGTTACCCGAGTTAAATGATGACACTTTTAATGTCATTCCCGCACAAGCGGGAATCCATATCATAACGATTGTGGATCCCTGCTTCCGCAGGGATGACAGGAAGACGCAATGGTATTAGATAAAGTAAGCAAGACGCTTGTTAAAGTTTTCGGCTCTCGCAATGAGCGACTGGTCAAGGCTTATTCGGTCATCGTTCAGCAAGCATGCGAATTCGAAGAGCAGACCAAAAAGCTCGACGATGAGGCCCTGAAGGCAAAGACTGCCGAGTTCAAGGCCGCTATAAAGGCCGGAACAAAACCAGAGGAGATTCTTCCCGAGGTCTTCGCAGTTGTCCGGGAAACGGCAAGGCGAAATGTCGAGATGAGGCATTTCGATGTACAGCTTATCGGCGGCAATGTCCTCTACGAGGGTAAGATCGCTGAGATGGCTACCGGTGAAGGCAAAACCTTAGTAGCAACTCTGGCGTCGTACCTCGTGCATCTGACTGGAAGAAAGGTCCATATCGTTACGGTCAACGATTACCTGGCCAAGCGAGACGCCGAGTGGATGGCGCCGGTCTACGAGGCTCTGGGGATGACAGTAGGCGCGATACAGGCGGACATGGACAGTGCCGGTGACGATAGAAAAGCACAATACGCCTGTGACATTACTTACGGCACAAATAACGAGTTCGGCTTCGATTATCTCCGCGACAACATGAAAACCTCGATCGAGCAGATGGTCCAGGGGCCGCTGCAATACGCCATAATCGACGAAGTCGACTCGATTCTGATTGACGAGGCCAGAACTCCCTTAATCATATCCGGCCCGGCCTTTGATGACGTCACCAGATACGGCAAGGCCGACCAGGTATCAAGGAAACTAATCGGTCTTCAAAGCAGCTACGACCGAACTAAAAAACAAATCGATTCAGCGGAGCGTACTATCGCCAACGCCCAGGGCGAGCTGGCCGAAGCGAAAAAGGAAAAGAACAACAATAGAATCGAAAAGGCCCAAAAAGCAATAGAGAAAAGCCAGACCGAGATCGACATCGCCCAGACCAGGCTTGAAAGCACCACACAATACTATGAAGTAGAATACGACAAGAAAGCAGTAAATCTTACACACGAAGGCGTGGGAGCTGCCCAGGAAATTGCAGGATTAGGCTCATTCTATACCGGATCCAACATGGATTGGCCGCACCTGATATCACAATCCCTGAGGGCCCACGTGACCTTCGAGCGGGAAAAAGACTACGTCGTCATGGAGGGCAAGGTCATTATCGTCGACGAGTTTACCGGCCGATTGATGCACGGCCGGCAATGGTCTGACGGGCTGCATCAGGCGGTCGAGGCAAAAGAAGCTGTCAAGGTAAAGGAAGAAAGCCAGACACTCGCCACCATCACGCTGCAGAACTTCTTCAAACTCTACGACCAGATAGCAGGAATGACCGGCACCGCCGCTACCGAGAGCGAAGAGTTCATGAATATCTACAAGCTCGAAGTTATTGTAATCCCGACCAATGAGCCCTGCATCAGGGACGACCGGGAGGATGCAATATATAAATCGATGCGAGAAAAGTTTAATGCGATTGTGGAAGAGATAAACGAAATCAGCCTGGCCGGCAAACCGCTTCTTATCGGCACTATCAGCATCGAAAAGAGCGAGGCGCTTTCAGAAGCCCTCCAAAAAAGATACGGTCTCGATCATGAGGTTCTCAACGCAAAACAGCATACAAGAGAGGCCATCATCGTCGCTAAAGCCGGCGAGCAGCACAAAGGCCGGGACGGTCGAATGCGGGGCAATGTCACCATAGCTACGAACATGGCGGGTCGAGGCACCGATATTAAGCTCGGCCCCGGCGTCGCCAAAATAGGCGGATTGCATATACTCGGAACCGAACGACACGAGGCGAGACGAATCGACAATCAGCTTCGCGGCCGTTGCGGCAGACAAGGGGACGCCGGCTCCAGTCAGTTCTTTCTGAGCTTTGACGACGACCTGATGAGTATCTTTGCTCCCGATTGGACCGTCAAGGCGCTTTCCTGGATCGGCTGGGAAGAGGGGCAGCCGATCTACCACAAGCGAATAAGCAAGGGCATCGAAAAAGCACAGAAGAAAGTCGAAGAGAAAAACTTCGACGTACGCAAGAGCCTGCTCGAATATGACGAGGTAATGGACTACCAGCGAAAAATCTTCTATTCGCGCAGGCGTCAGATTTTAGCCGGCAAAAAGCTCAAAAATGTCATCGCCGAAATGATCGATTCGGCGATTGAAAAAAGTTGCAGCACAATACTTCGTGACGACTATCCCATCAATTGCATTATCGAATGGTCAAGAACCAATTTCGGTGTCGACCTGAAGCCCTCGGATATCATCGACAACAAAGTAGAGGAAATTGAAAGAAGAATAAAACAACAGGCCAAAGACGACGCCGCCAATAATATATCGCTATCCATGGGGGAATATTTAGAGGACTACAACGACGCGAAAAGCTGGGACATTACCGGCCTGTGCAAATGGGCCATGAGCGCCTTCCAGGTTAATCTAAGCCCCGGCAAAATCAAGCACCAGTCGCCGGACGATATCCAGGAGCAGTTGACTTCCGCCGCCGGCGAGCAAGTCGAGAAGAAAGACTGTTCGCCGCTCATCGAATTTCTAAAGGAAGATTTCTCACTCCACCGATTCGCCGAATGGGCCCGAGCCAAATTCGATATCAAACTGGAGATCGGCGAGCTGCCAGACCTCAATGCCAAACAAATCCGCCAAAAAATCAGTGAGATCACTACGGCCAAATACAAACAACGGGAGATTGAGTATCCCGTCGAATTTGCAATGAACATGGTTTATGGCCCGCAGGGAGCGAACGTATATGCATTCGAATCGCTTGCCGAGTGGGCCAACAAAAAATACAACGCCGGTCTGTCGGCCGAGCAAATACAGAACATCAAACCTCGAATATTGCAAAAACAATTACTTGAACTCAGCCAAAGCTTCAACAATGGTGAATTGGACCGAGAACTCTCCGATAAAATTGCCGGCTTAAATAAAGCTGATTTAGTAAGTTGGGCCAACGGAAGATTCGGAGCTTCTCTAACAGAAGACGATCTGCCCGCCGACGGCCCTGAACTCAAAGAAAGATTATCGGAAATAGCCACACGCTTTTTGCGCTCCGAGCTTAGCGACCTTGAAAAATATGTTCTGATCCAGGTTTACGACAGCACATGGAAAGACCATCTCTACTCAATGGACCATCTCAAGAGCAGCATTTGGATGCGATCATGGGCGGAGAAAGACCCCAAAACCGAATTTAAACGTGAAGGTTCACGAATGTTCGAGGAGATGCTTGAAACCATCGAGGACCGTGTTACGGACATTATCTTCAAGGTGCACCTCGAAGCCGGCGCCAGGGCCAGGAACGTCTGGAATGTAAGCCAGACGAGCCACGATGAGGTTGGCCAGTTTGCCATGGCCGAGCGCCAGCGGGCCGCCGCCCAGGCGCCACAGGGAGAAGTAAAAATCAAACAAATCAAGCTCGATCAACCCAAAGTCGGCCGGAACGATCCCTGCCCCTGCGGCAGCGGAAAAAAATACAAAAAATGCTGCGGAAAGAACTCGTAGA
>JBARRE010000099.1:0-3259 GCA_049644065.1 Sedimentisphaerales bacterium
TATAAAAACTTTCAATCTACTTCAAGCAGAAAATGCTTAAAAAAAAGATTTTTTTGTGATTTTAGAGTTCATATATGCAAATTTAGCGTCTCTATGGTAATGTTTAATTTATGTACGGTTTTCTGAAAGGACGGCTACTATTTGTAAGACTTTGCCTGCTGGTGACTGCTTTGATGCTGATTGGTATTGGAATAGCCACTATTTACTCCGTTGGTAATCCTGCAGAGGACAGCCCTGATAGCCATATCGAGGATTTGAGTAATAAATGGCAAAAACAGGCCATGTTTGCTATAGTCGGATTAGCCGGCTTTATAGTGATTAACTCAATTAACTACAGGCGTTTAGGCTCGATAAGCTATTGGATTTTCGCCGGTGTACTCGTACTGCTGGTTATACTGCTTATAAGCAAATATGTCGTTGTTTTGCCTTTTGCAAAGCCAATAAAAGGTACGTACCGTTGGATATCGTTCTCAATCGGAGGACGAACGCTTCCAAATATCCAGCCTTCGGAGTTTTGCAAGCTGGCATATATTCTTGCCCTGGCATGGTATTTGAGATATCGCAGCAACTATCGAAACTTCAAGGCCCTGATCGGCCCATTTGCACTGACGCTTTTGCCAATGGTCCTTATTTTACCCGAGCCGGACCTCGGGACGGTGCTGCTGATGATGCCGATTCTGTTCATAATGCTCTTTGTCGCCGGGGCGAAGGTTAAGCACCTGCTGCTGATAATCCTGATGGCGATTCTCGTTAGTCCGATGCTGTGGTACAAGATGAATCACTACCAGCGGAAGAGGATAAGCAGCGTTCTTCTGCAAAATGCGTGGTTTCGCGAAAAAGCCGAGCGGCACCCAACTTTAGGCAAGTTCCTGGTCGGTACCGAGTTCACCACCAGGGAATGGAGGAACGACTGGGGCTACCAACTCATCCGTTCAAAATATGCTATCGCCTCCGGGGGGATAAACGGCGCCAAAGGCTACGGCTATAGGAAAGGGCCCTTTATTAAATACAATTTCCTGCCTGAAAGAGACAACGATTTTATCTTTGCTGTAATCGCCCATCAATGGGGTTTCTGGGGTTGCCTGGGTTTGCTCGGGCTTTATGTCCTTATTATAAGCTGCGGACTCGAAATTGCAGCGAATAATACCGATCCATTCGGCAGATTGCTTGCTATTGGTATTGTTGCAATGTTCGTAGTCGAAGTCATCGTAAATGTTGGCATGACTGTTGGTCTTATGCCGATAACAGGTCTGACATTGCCGTTCGTAAGCTATGGTGGTTCGAGTCTGCTGATTTGTATGACTTCTGTGGGTTTATTGAATAATATTGGGCGGTGCAGGCCGTTCAGCTTAGCTCCCAAGGCGTAATCAGTAACCTTCCTACCGTGAATAGAGAATCGGGCAGCAGAAAATGATAAAAGGATTTAGACAAATTGCTTCACTGACGGCGATTAGCAGAGTATTTGGGATGCTCCGTGACATGGCGTTCGCCTATTTCCTTGGCGCCGCCGGTCTGATGGACGGCTGGGTGATAGCATTCAAAATCCCCAACTTGGCAAGGCGCCTTTTCGGAGAAGGAGCGGCATCCTCATCGCTGATACCAATATACAGCGAACAATTGCAGAAAGACCCCGAAGCGGCAAAGAAACTGGCCTGTACCGTGGTTACGGTAATCTTCATACTCCTGGCCGGGATCGTTCTACTCGGCGAGGGGATTATCTGGGGCTATTACAGGTTTTTCAGCATCCATCCGAGCACGGACCTGAAGCTGATGCTAAGCGGAATAATGCTGCCGTACACGATTTTGATTTGTGTCGTAGCTATTTTGGCCGGGATACTCAATGCGCACAGACACTTCGCTATACCGGCGGCCGCACCGATTGTGCTGAACATTTTTATCATCGGTTCGCTCTGTATCGGCGGATGGGGCTTTGGGATACAACCGGGCAGTCTGGTCTTTGTAGTTGCCGCAGCGGTCCTTGTTGCCGGGCTGGCTCAGCTATTTATGCAGCTTCGGCCGCTGCGGACAAGGGGAGTCTATATTCGTCCGGCCTGGCAGGTCAGGTCGGAGGCGTTCAAGAAGATTATTTTCCTTATGGGTCCGATGATCCTTGGTTTGACGGTTACACAAATAAACACACTGGCCGACGATTTTATCGCTTTGTGGTTTTCAGGTTCACAGGAAAAAGGCGAAATATTCTTACTGTTCGGTAGAGAAATAAGGTATCCGATGTGGGAGGGGGCGGTTTCTCAGCTTTTTTATTCGCAGCGGCTTTATCAGTTTCCATTGGGTGTCCTTGGCATATCTCTGGCCACTGCGATTTTCCCCGTGATGAGCGATGAAGCGGGAAGAAAGGATTTCGACGCTCTGGTCAAGACCATTTCACGCGGCATCCGAGGTGCTGTTTTTGTCGCGCTGCCCGCGACCGCAGGATTATTTCTGGTGCGCAACCTGGTGGTTTCGGTTGTTTTTGAACGAGGACGATTCACGGGTAGTGACACAACGCTTACGGCAGGGGTGCTCTTGTTTTACTCGCTGGGATTATGCGGCTTCTTTATGCAGCAGGTTGTCACCAGGGCCTTCTATTCGATGCAGGATTCCAAAATGCCCGCCCGAAGCGCCCTGGTGGCAGTGTGTGTGAATATTGTTCTTAACCTGACACTGATATGGTTTATGGGGACGGCCGGGTTGGCGCTTTCGACGGCGCTGTGTTCGTATTTGCAGGTTGTGATTCTTGTTCTTGCTCTCCGCAGAAGGTTCGGCTCTTCGATATTGGATGGTATGTTGGCTACGCTGATTAAAACACTTACGGCAACAATTTTTATGTGGATGGCCGGACAATGCTTTTTGTATCTGTGCCGAGGGCTGCCCGACGGTACAGGTTTTGATGTTTTGAGGCTTGCTTTGGTTGTGCCAACGTCGGCGGCGGTTTATACGCTGGCCGCAAAGCTGCTCCATATCGAGATGCTTTCTTTATTTGCGGGCAAAAAACCTCATTTTGATACAAATGCAACTTGACATATAAGGGTTTAAGGGATATATCAATTTCATTACATAAAATTACTGTTTTATCACTATATCTAAGGCTCAAAGGGCGGGGATGCCGAACTATGCTGATGCAAAGTACTGTTTCTTTTGCATTTTCACGGGAGAAACTAATGCTTAAGAGAACACCTATCCTGGTGCTTTCGATACTTCTTTTTTGTCCTTTATCAGTCTGGGCTCAAGGATCAATCGTACGAGATATAGAGCAATCAGC
>JBARRE010000100.1:0-3715 GCA_049644065.1 Sedimentisphaerales bacterium
CCTTTTTACTTGCTTGATGTTCCTTCTGGCTATCTATAGGATTCGGGTAGGTATTCCTTGAGTTCCACCCAGTAGATATCACCCGTATCACAAACCGCACGCAGATTCCATCCGGTACTGCGGGTGAAGAACATGTATTTCTTGTCCGGGGAGATTCTCGCTCCGTGTTCATAATACCTGGAATTAATCTTTGGA
Source organism: Sedimentisphaerales bacterium (assembly GCA_049644065.1). GTDB lineage: Bacteria > Planctomycetota > Phycisphaerae > Sedimentisphaerales > Anaerobacaceae > JAFGPJ01. Next base: position 196 of record JBARRE010000100.1, read on the forward strand.
CCCATATTCCGGGGTTTGGTCCAGGTACCATCGGCTCCTCGCAGGATCAGGTACAGGTTCGTTTCCGTTCCGAGCTGTGCTCCCGGTTTAACGGAGTAGAATACCATAAAGGACTCATCCGGGGCAATTCCCGGATTGCAGCCTCTTATGTTGCCCATCTCCACAGGAATCTTTCTGGCCTCAGACCACGTGTTGCCCACAAAAGGGGCAACCCAAAAACCGCCTTGTTTTTTGAAACTATATTTGAATTTAAAGTAGATACTGTTATTCGCTGCCACAGAGAATCCAGCATGCGCGAAGGTAAAAGGTGCTCCTAATTCCTCCGGCAGAGACCACCCTTCGGACGTGCGCATGCAGCGACGAAGACAGAAACCTTTGAAATTAGGGGTTCTTCTCCGTTTCAATTTGCTGAACGGACCGCACCTGACGTAGATACTATTGGCATCCGGAGACAGACAACACGAATATGAGTGGTATGGAATACTCTCTATGCGTTTAGGCGTTGTCCAGCCCTGGTCAGTGTTTTCTGTGACATAAACATACCGAAGCCGGTTAAAACAAAAGGTGTTACCATCTGCTGAGAAGTGCCCATGGGATTCCCACTGGTATGGTCGTGTATCACAAATCAGTCCAGGGGCAAAGACCTGAGGCGTGGATCCGGGCGGGATCTGTCCCAGGTAAGGTCCCTCGGCAAAGGGCTTTCCGAACACCTGGATAGAACTTATTCCTAAAAAAGCCACAAGCCAAACAATTTTTTTCTTTGTCTGTTTCATAACATATCTCCTTTTTATTGTGGCCATTTGCCTATTTGATATGCCTTCAGGCTATCTATAGGATTCGGGTAGATATTCCTTGAGTTCAACCCAGCAGAGGCTAAAACCGAGATTCCCCGGTGTTATTCGAAGCTCACGGTCGCTTGTCCCTTGTCTTTGCTGAGCAGCACTTCTTTCTTTTCCGCTCCGCATGTCACGGTGTACTTGCCGTAGAAGGCGCGAACCCGGCATTGGCCGTTCGCATCTGCTTTAACCTTGCTGTTGGTCCACCATTCTTTGAAGATCAGGTCGCGATATGCTTCGGCTGCCGGAGTTGGCGTCCAGTCCCGGCGGTATAGCGAAGATTGCCGAATCCAGTTGGCGCCCTCCCAGAAACCCCACATGAGAATCCCCTCTACCGCCGGTTGCGCGAAGCAGATGCGATAGTAGTCCGTCAGGGCTTTCGCTTTGGCCTGCTCCTGCTCCGGCGTCAGCTTCAGGTTTCGCTCTTTCATGAAAACCGATCGCTGGCCGGGCATATTGAACTCGGTGATGCAAATCGGCAGACCGATTTTCGCCAGTTCGTTCAGGGCGTGCTGCAGGGCCTTTGGATCGAAGGTCTCGCCGTGCAGATGTCCCTGCACTCCGATCCCGGCCATAGGCGCGCCTTGTTCGAGCAGCCCGCGAATGTGTTTGATGTAATCGTCGAGCCGGTTACCGGTCAGGATGTCGTAGTCATTGAAGAAAAGCCTGGCGCCGGGATCGGCCTGTTTGATCCAGTCGACCATCTGCTTGGTGATGTCCGGGCCGAGACGGTCGGCGTAGTAGTTGGCGTGGATCATCTCGTTGTTGAGGTCGTATTCGGCAAATCTGCCCCGGTAGCGCCGCCCAATATCGAGTGCGCGCGCTTTCAAGGTCTCGCGCAGCGTTGCATCATCCATTGCCTTGAGCCATTTCTGCACCCGGTTCGGAATCCCCCAGAAAATGTTGTGTCCGCGCAAAGGAATCTCGTGTCGGTCAGTCCAGGTCAGGATGGCGTCGACAATCGCGTAATTCACCCGGCCCGGCTCCCGTTCCATGTCGTGCCACTTCAGCGCATTTTCCGTAACGGCGGCGTTAAAGTTGGCCAGGAATATTTCCTCGTACTTGCGCTGATCTTCGGCGTTCATTCTGCCGCTGAATGCCCCCGAAGACAAGGCGGCGCCGAACCAGAATTCATGCCGTAACTGCTCGACGTGCACTTCAGCTCCCGGCCCGGCCTTTACGACCAGATCTCCCATCCGATGCTCCCGAATCTTCGCCTCAATCGCCTCCGGCTCAAGCTCGTCCGATACGCCAGCACCAAAAGCCGCAACGATCCCGCCGAAAATACATGCCAATCCAACTAAAATTCCATATTTCTTCATTTTTACGTCCTTTCCAGCAAATCCGGGTCTGTTTTCCATTAGAATATCAAATCCATCTAAAGATTCAATCTTTAAGGCGGCCCGGACACCGAAAAGTTCCTGATATCCTCTTTTTCTGCTCAATTAGGCCGTTCATAGTTTTTGAAATTGGCTTTGAATTGGCTTTGTTTTTTCGCCGCCCCGGCCCATTCAAATCCCCATAAACCATTGTCATTACTATCTTAGCATCATTTCGCCCTTTCGCAAATTGGCTTTGTTTTTTCAAATCGGTCTTTCAACCCCCAGAAAATCTGGGGGCTAAATATAATTGGGTTTAATTGGGTTTGTTTTTTGTCGTCCAAAACTGCCAAAAAACACCAAAACACCCATAAATCTTTACTACCATTGAATTAACGCTATTTTTCCTATTTTAACATTGGGTTTGTTTTTTCAAATAGCACCCATTCGTCTTATTTAGGATTTAGAGCTTCGTACTTCGGATTTCCGGCCGAAGGCCGGCAAATTGGCTTTGTTTGGCTTTGAATTGGCTTTGTTTTTTCGCCGACAAAAAGCGTGAAAATCTTCATAATACCCTTCCATATAGATACTTACGCTCATTCTGCCTCTTTGGAAATTGGCTTTGTTTTTTCAACTTAACAACGAATTAACACGAATAAACATCGGATTTACTCTCATTCTTGCCTTTTTTTTGCATTTTTTAGTTCAAATTTTTCATTTTTCGCTGATTTACCCTGTGAGATGCCGGCTGTGCCTATCTCACGGGGTGAACGCGGAAGAAAAGAAAAAATAGTCAATCGTCAATCCGTCGCGCTTCGCGGCCGGATTTGCGCTCCGCTCCAATATCGAAGATCCGGCCTTTCTTGGACGGAATCAATGACAAAGCCTTTTTACTTCTATATTTCTCCATTCTCCAGTTTTCAATTCTCAATTCAATCCTTCGACTCCGCTCAGGACAGGCATACCACATACTATCCATAGTTCGTTAAATATTATACGAACCAAGTCATTTGCCGTCAAGAGAAATCCAAAAAAATCTCCGTGACTCTTATCGCGTAGAGCGTAAAATGGATAGAGATGCCGGTTGTGCGTTCCTCGATAATGGATGCTTGATTCTCGATGCCAGTTCTTGGATTACGAGAAACGAATCTGTTATCTCGCGAAGTTTACCCTGAGCGAAGCCTAACAGGGTCGGGATGACAAAGCCTTTAGCAGAGCGAATCAGAAATTGTACCGTACCCGAATGGCACTGACATAGCGTTAAGCTCCTATCAAAGCAGCCCTTAAATCACCGCGTGGCTTATTCATCAACCTATATTTTTTTGGCCTTCGCTTTTTCACTCTCGGTTCAATACGATGGGGACG